>CAILON010000398.1 GCA_903835865.1 uncultured beta proteobacterium | reverse complement strand
CCCTGCGCCCCCAAACCCTTTTAAAGGCTTAGCTTGAACATGTTTTTTTTCATCTTGCGATAAGTGCAAAGCATAGCAAACAATATCCCTAACCAATTCTGGTAAAGATATTAAGTCCTTCTTAGAAGAGCCAATCCAATACAGTGGTTTTAAAAAATTCGACATGTTCATATTATACCTATATAGGTATAAAGTAAACCCTCTATTAAAACTTTATCCCTTCATCCAAGAGGGGTTGAAGAGTCGTCAGCGGGAGATGATCTGGCACAAATACCCATCTCAATGCTTTAATAATTTATTGAAGGAAAGTAGGCTAAGCCCCACCTTCGACTAAAAAAGCTTACTTGAACTTTACTGCCCTGAGTCGTTGGGCTGAGTTAAATCTTCCTCAAGCAATAAAAGACTTCGGGCTTCGGAGAGAACCATCAACGCCTCATGTGGGTCTTCAAACGAAAAGGTGACTGACTGATTGAATGGCTCACCATGGTCACTTTTTTGAGCGGCCTTTCTGGCGCGCTCAAAGAAATCCTCAATCCTATCGGTGCGAATAATTACTTTTATCATTTTTCTTTTATTGAATATTTAATGCTATGTTTTTCTAACCCCAAAATCCACAATCGCCTGCAAGACGGCTAAATCTTCGCCAACAGCTGGCGTCGCGCTTAAGGTAACAGCAGGGAACTTTGCCCTGCAGGCATCTAGCAGCACCGGAAAGTCATTGCGTAAATGTCCCCCCTGCCCAAAAAAGACAGGTACTACCGTAATCTGAGTGGCGCCCTGAGTACTTAAGTTATCTACCGCATCTTCTAGTGAAGGCTGCATCATCTCTAAGAAAGCGAGCTCTACTGGTGTGCCAGGGTGTTGTTGGCGCCATAAGTCAGCCAGGCGATCAAAGGGCTCGCGCCACCGGCTATCTCTAGCGCCATGCCCAAATAAGATAATTGCCTTCATTTTTTCCAAATTCCTTTTAATGCCTTGATAATTAGCTAATATTAATAGCTTTCATCAATCAATACCTTATACAAGTTCATCCATGGCATATCTTAGTCAACTTACCGGTCAAACCTGGTTTATTACCCTGATGGGCATCATGCTCTTTGGCGGCGTTCTCTCAGCAGTTCATCATGCTGAAGTGGTTGCCCACAAAACCGGTGAACCTTATGGAACTCTAGTGTTAGCCATGTGTATCACGATCATTGAAGTGTCATTGATTATTTCTTTAATGCTGACAGGTCATGAAGGCTCAGACGTCATTGCAAGAGATGCGGTATTTGCCACAGTGATGATTGTCATTAATGGCGTGATCGGTCTTTGTATATTTATTGGCGGCCTCAAGCATCATGAAATGACCTTCCGCAATGAAGGTACTAACTCCGCATTAGCTGTACTGACTGCACTCGCCACCTTCATCTTAGTCATGCCCATCGTGACAGTGAGCGCTCCCGAAGCTGAATTTACAAAGAGTCAATTGGCTTTTGCTGGTACTAGTGCTTTTGCCTTGTATATGGCTTTTCTCTTTTTTCAAACCATTACCCATCGTGACTACTACCTCCCTAAAGCGAAGGATAAGAAAACCGATATTAACTTTCATGCACAAAAACCAAGTAATGCAAAAACTGCCGTCAGCGTGGTTTTACTACTACTCTCTTTGGTTGTCGTAGTCGGCATGGCAGAACTACTCAGCCCAGCGATTGAGTCTGGCGTTGACGCATTGGGGGCTCCAAAAACGATTGTCGGTATTGCCATTG
>CAILON010000397.1 GCA_903835865.1 uncultured beta proteobacterium | reverse complement strand
TTATCATGCAGTGCCTTCTGGCGAGACAACATGGCATGGCTTGGCGAAAATAGTCGCTCAGGCGGCCATGGATGAAGGTATGAAGTTGAAAGCAAACCCAGAAGCTATCAAACCCATTTCGGCTATAGAGTACCCATTACTAGCTCCTAGACCCATGAACTCACGCATGAATAACGCTAAGCTTCAGCTTGCACTAGAACTGAGCGGCGATATGTCAAAATTGCAGCATTGGAACGAAGATTGGCTTACGCAGGTTCAGTCTTATGTTAGCAAGCTTGCCAAAGATAGGCTTATTTAAAAGGTAAAAGTATGGCGGTGAATCGTAAGGGAATTATTTTGGCTGGGGGGTCTGGTACCCGTCTTTATCCTGTCACTCAAGCAGTTTCTAAACAGTTGATGCCAGTCTACGATAAGCCAATGGTGTATTACCCATTGAGCACCTTAATGCTGGCAGGTATTCGGGATATTTTATTGATCTCTACACCACACGATACCCCACGTTTTTCCGAGCTTTTGGGCGATGGTTCTCAGTGGGGATTAAATATTGAGTATTGTGTTCAGCCTTCTCCTGATGGCCTGGCAGAAGCGTTCACACTAGGAAAAAATTTCGTTGGCAACCATCCCAGCGCTTTAGTTCTTGGAGATAATATTTTTTATGGTCATGAGTTGGTGGATCAGCTCAATAGTGCAGACGATAGAAAGGTTGGGGCAACAGTATTTGCTTATCATGTGAATGATCCTGAGCGCTATGGTGTGGTGGAATTTGATAAAGATTACAAGGCGCTATCGATTGAAGAGAAGCCCTTAAACCCCAGAAGTAATTACGCAGTAACAGGCTTGTATTTCTATGACAATCAAGTTTGCGATATTGCTGCCTCTATTAAGCCAAGTGCACGTGGTGAGCTCGAGATCACGGATGTCAATCGGGTGTATTTAGATAAAAACGAACTCGGTGTAGAAATTATGGGTCGAGGCTTTGCCTGGTTGGATACAGGCACGCATGATTCTTTATTAGATGCCGCTGGATTCATTGCTACTCTCCAAAAGCGCCAGGGTTTAATGGTGGCTTGTCCAGAAGAGATTGCTTATCGTCAGGGGTGGATTAGTGCTGAAGCTGTTCTCAAAGTGGCCTCACAACTGAGTAAAAATAGTTATGGCCAGTACCTCAGCAAAATTGTGAAAGAGCTCAATACCTCTGTACAGCCTATTTCTCTCTCAGCAAAAAAGAGCGTCTAATGAGTTCGGGTTCAAAGTTGCTCGTTACACCCACCGCAATCCATGATGTATTTGTGATTGAACCAAAAGTATTTGGTGATGAGCGCGGCTGGTTTACAGAATCATTTAATGCGGAAGATTTTGCAATCGCGACTGGTTTGGATGTCCAGTTTGTCCAAGACAATCACTCCTTTTCTCGTCAGTGGACTTTGCGAGGCTTGCATTACCAATTAGAAAAGACCCAGGGCAAATTGGTTCGGGTTGTAGCTGGTAGCGTTTTTGATGTGGCTGTAGATATTCGTAAAGATTCACCCACCTATGGAAAGTGGGTTGGAGCCGAGTTAAGCGCCCAGAATCAAAAACAAATGTGGATCCCTCCAAAATTGGCCCATGGGTTTTTGGTACTTTCTGAAACAGCTGAGTTCCTTTATAAGACAACGGATTATTACCACCCGCAAAGCGAAGCTT
>CAILON010000396.1 GCA_903835865.1 uncultured beta proteobacterium | reverse complement strand
TTTATCCAGGGCAGGATGCTTAAAGTCGATTGTGAAATCCAACTTATACCCAAAGAAAGGTTCCAAGCGTGCAAGCTTATCGCCTTCACGAACCTCAATTGGTTTTTTAATCACTACAAACTGACGTGGAGCATCTTGCTCCACAATGCCAGCAGATTCAATTAAAAATAAAAATGATGCAGCACTACCATCCATGATGGGAACTTCTTCCCCATCCAATTCAATCAAGAGATTATCCAAGCCCAAGCCAGCGCAAGCAGAAAGCAAGTGCTCCACTGTGGAAACTCTGACACCATCCTTTTGAATCACTGATGCAAGGCGTGTATCGCAGACGGCCAGAGCAGTGGCGGGAACTACCGAAAGCTCTGGTGTATCAACACGCACAAACTGAACCCCTGAATTTACTGGTGCAGGCTTGATCGTAATCGTGACCTTGCGCCCAGAGTGCAAGCCAATCCCCACGGTTTTCACCGGAGCAGCGATAGTGCGTTGCTTCATCATGATGATGGATCTCTATTCAGGGGGAGTTAATTACAGTTTTTTCAAAATAGATGCGGCATCGCTCACTTCAAACTTACCAGGAGCTTCGCGATCTAATGTTTTTACTACGCCATCTTCAACAATCATGGCATAACGATCTGAGCGCACACCCAAACCACGAGCATTTAAATCCAACTCTAGACCCACTTTTTTAGTGAACTCTCCGCTGCCATCACCCAGCATGCGAATCTTTGTGCCAACCTTTTGATCGCGACCCCATGCACCCATCACAAATGGATCATTGACCGAAATACACCAGATCTCATCAACACCCTTTGCTTTAATCGCATCGTAGTTTTCAACATATCCAGGAACATGTTTTGCTGAGCAGGTAGGCGTAAATGCACCAGGCAAAGCAAAAATCACAATTTTCTTACCAGCCACAAGCTTCTCAACTTCAAATGCGTTTGGCCCTAAGGAGCAGCCTTCGCTCTCTTCATTCATAAATTCATAAAGAGTAGCGTTAGGTAATTTTTGTCCAACAGCAATCATGACATCTCCAATAAGTAGTTGTTCGTTAGTATGCCAACGCAAGCGCGGGATTCGTCGTCCGGAGGGGCGCCCGCGCTGGCATTTTGCAGCTATCTATTGTATTGAGCAGTCAATTAATCTGCTTGCTTACGTAAAAAGGCTGGAATCTCATAGTAATCAGCCCCCTTATCCAACATGGTCTTTGCCTGAGGAGAACTATCAGCGCCCAAAGTCGGGGCTGGAGTTGCCTCACGCGAGCTACGGAAAACCCGCGGCAAATCATATTGGCTGTAATCAACGCTACCGGCAGCAGCAGATTGGGTAGGCAAGGAAGATAAACCTCCAGCCATTGCAGCGCTTGCACCCAAGACAGAGTCCATTCCAACTTTGCTCATAGCAGCAGAAGTGCTGGCAGGAGCAAAACTATTGAGGTCGGCCATGGTTGGCATTGCGTCATGCGTACCTGTAGCCTGTCTCCACACTACTTCTGGTTGATGGGCTTGACGGGCTTGTGGATTATTCAATCCAGTAGCAACTACAGTCACACGCAAGGCATCGCCCAAACTATCGTCATATACGGTACCGAAGATTACAGTTGCATCATCAGCAGCATAGCCACGGATAGCAGCCATCACTTCACGAGTTTCAGATAACTTCAATGAACGGCTAGCAGTGATATTGACTAAGACGCCACGTGCACCAGACAAATCAACGCCTTCAAGTAATGGTGAAGCCACGGCAGCTTCTGCAGCTAAGCGTGCACGATCCATACCTGAAACGGTTGCAGTACCCATCATGGCTTTACCTTGCTCACCCATCACTGTTTTCACATCTTCAAAGTCAACGTTAATTAAACCTTGAACATTGATGATTTCTGCAATTCCAGAAACGGCGTTGTGTAAGACGTCATCGGCGCAAGCAAATGCTTTATCAAACTCAGCATCTTCGCCCATCACTTCAAACAACTTTTCATTGAGCACGACAATTAATGAGTCTACATAAGACTCGAGCTCGGCAGCACCGTTCTCAGCAACCTTCAAGCGCTTGACGCCCTCGAAATCAAACGGCTTGCTAATCACGCCTACAGTCAGGATGCCCATTTCTTTGGCTACTTGCGCCACGATAGGAGCTGCCCCAGTTCCGGTACCACCACCCATACCCGCGGTGATAAATACCATATGAGCACCTTGCAATGCATCTGCAATACGCTCGCGCGCCTCAATTGCTGATGAAGCACCAATTTCAGGTTTAGCACCGGCGCCCAAACCGCTAGAGCCCAGTTGCAAATTCACAGATGCTTCAGAACGCTGTAAAGCGCCTGCATCGGTGTTCATGCAAATGAACTCTACGCCACTCACTCCGCGACGGATCATATGCTGTACGGCATTACCGCCAGCGCCACCGACTCCAACCACTTTAATAATGGTTTTGCCAGCAGTATCTTGATCTAACATTTCAAATTCCATATACCCTCCTAGGTAATTAACTTACTACATTGACGACGACGAAAAAAACTTAAAAATTTCCTGCAAACCATTCCTTCATGCGCGAGAGAACACCTTGTAGCGCGCCTGATTGAGAAACACGACGACCGCGCAATAACTGCGCTTGGCCTTCCATCAACAAACCAATGCTGGTGGCATATCTGGGACTACGTAACACTTCATGTAAATGACCGCGATATTCAGGAGTACCAATGCGAGCAGGACGTAAGAACACTTGCTCAGCAAGCTCCACCATTCCAGGCATCAATGAAGTGCCTCCGGTAAGAACAATCCCTGAAGAGACCATATCCTCGTAGCCAGAGTCACGAACAACGCCTCTCACTAAAGTGAATAACTCTTCAACGCGCGGTTCAATCACTGCAGCCAGAGCTTGCTTAGACATTGGACGAGGCTCTCGATCACCTACGCCAGGAACATCAATCATCGCCGTAGGATCAGCCATCTCTTGACGGGCTATGCCGTGTGCAATCTTCAAATCTTCAGCTTCAATGGTTGGGGTACGCAATGCCATTGCAATGTCATTGGTAATTTGATCGCCCGCAATCGGAATCACTGCTGTATGACGAATAGATCCTTGGCAATAAATCGCAATATCAGTTGTACCGCCGCCAATATCAACCAAAACAACGCCAAGCTCTTTCTCGTCATCCGTTAAAACTGCCAAGCTAGAAGCTAAAGGCTGCAGAATTAAATCATTTACCTCCAAACCACAGCGTCGAACACACTTCACAATATTTTGCGCAGCGCTCACAGCGCCCGTAACAATGTGCACCTTCACTTCTAAGCGAAGACCGCTCATTCCAATTGGCTCACGCACATCTTCTTGACCATCGATGATGAATTCTTGAACAAGAATATGCAAAATCTGTTGGTCCGTTGGAATATTGATTGCTTTAGCAGTTTCAAGCACGCGTTCTACATCGCCTTGACCAACTTCTTTATCGCGAATCGCAACCATGCCGCTAGAGTTAAAGCTCACAATATGGTTACCAGCAATGCCAGTAAAGACCTGAACGATTTGACGATCAGCCATCACCTCAGCCTCTTCTAGCGCCTTCTGAATAGACTGAACGGTTGCTTCAATATTGACAACCACGCCCTTCTTCAAGCCCTTAGACGCAGTTTGGCCAACGCCCACCACGTTAAATTGTCCATCAGGAGCCAATTCAGCTACCAAGGCAACCACCTTGGAGGTGCCAATATCTAAACCCACCAATAGATCGCGATTGTCTTTACTCATTCCAATTCCTCATTGCTTCTGCTCACTTTTTTTGCCATCTACATCATTTTTTTTCACACTTACAGATGCTAAATGCACTGCAAATCCATTGGCGTACCGTAAGTCCACTGCATCCACGCGATTCGCCCACCTCTCTTGAACTTGTGGCCAATACTTAAACAAGCGCGCAACCCGTTCTTCAGTCAAGTTCTTATCTGAGCTTTCTTCGTCACGCCCAAATTCGACTTTCATACCGTTCGATAACTTGACATGCCAGGCATAACGTTCAGTGAGCGCTAAGCTTCTGACTTCAACATCCCATGGCTTAAACCATGTTGTGGCTTTGTCATAAAGACTCATCACTTCTTTGCCTGCATCACTTGGGCCATAAAAATCGATGAGGCGCACATCATCACTAACCTCTGATACGCGCCCAGCAAAGAGTTCACCGTGGGTATTCATCAGAGTGTGACTATCTACGCCACCCCATGTTCCAAATGGCTTTTGCTCTTCAATGCTGACCACTAAGCCATTTGGCCAAACGCGGCGAACATTGGCATGACGAACCCATGGCATGCTTTCAAAACCACGCTTGACATCTTCTAAGCGAACGCTAAAGAAATTTCCCTGTACGGTTTCAAGAACCTGCTGCTTCACAATGGGTTTACTAATATGTTTGAGTATTTGACCGGCAACAGGTTCAATTTGAATTTGTTTTAACTCAAAGACAGGGCGTTGACTGAGCCATACCAACACACCAATCACTAGCATGACTGCGAAACAACGCATCAAGAAACGACTGGCCTTTTGCATCCGTTCTGGATGATTCCAAAGCGGAGACATCAGCATAGAGAATATTTCGCCGAATCGGTCCATGAAATTATTCATGCAGTGGCGCCCTCTTTTTCTTGCAATGTTTGACTTAATAACCAAAGCACCAAATCGGCATAGTCAACTCCAGCAGCCTTTGCAGCCATCGGCACTAATGAGTGTGATGTCATGCCAGGAGAGGTATTCATCTCCAGCAGATAAGGTTTGCCTGTTTTTTGATCGAGCATGACATCTGCACGACCCCATGTGCGACAACCAAGCGCTTTGTACGCAGCTAATGCAAGTTCTTGCACTCGTTCATTCACCTCAGGGGCAAGCCCTGTAGGGCAAAGATACTGAGTCTCATCTGAGAAGTACTTATTATGAAAATCGTAATTGGCTTGAGGCGGAATAATCTTAATCACTGGCAAAGCCTCTGCCGTATTACCTTGACCTACCAGTGGGCAAGTTAATTCATCTCCAATGATGCAGGTCTCAGCAATCACTTTCTTATCTAGCCCCGCTGCCAATTGATAGGCGGCTGGCAACTCCTCCACCGATTTCACTTTAGTTAAGCCAAGCGATGAGCCTTCATGTGCAGGCTTCACAATGAGCGGCAGGCCTAATTTTTTGACTACAGCATTCCAATCGCTCGCAGCTGTTAGCTCTTCAAACTCAGGAGTCGATAAACCATTGCTCAACCAAATTTGTTTAGTGGCGATTTTGTCGATTGATAATGCTGAGGCTAAGACAGCACTACCTGTATAAGGCAAGTTCAAAAGTTCCAATAGGCCCTGGATAGTTCCATCTTCGCCATATCGTCCATGCAATGAAATAAATACCCGATCAAATTTTTCGCCAGCCAACTCAGTAGGACAACGCAATCCAGTATCAAAAGGATGCGCATCCACACCCTTAGCCAAGAGCGCCTCTAGAACTCCAGTGCCTGACATGAGTGAAATTTCGCGCTCACCTGAGCGACCACCCAAAAGGACTCCCACCCGACCCAAAGATTTCACATCTAAACCTGACAGCTGCGCCTGAACGCGCTGACCCCAATCCATCAACTGTTTAGACATTTTTTGCCTCCACCAAGGTGTAAGGCAAACTTGAAATTGAACCTGCGCCCATCGTAATCAATACATCTCCATCTTTTAATACTTGACTTAACTTTTCTGGCATCTCAGCAACGTTTCCAGCAAACATCACAGCGCCTGAATCAAGTAATGCTTTGGACTGTTTGTCTTCTACAAGCGCCGCCTTCATCAAACTCTTGCCATCTGCACCAGGAATTTTTGCTTCACCAGCGGGATAGACCTCGGTTAAAACCAAAGCATCAAAATTTCTAAGTACTTGTACAAACTCACCAAAACAATCACGTGTTCTGGTAAAGCGATGTGGCTGGAAAGCTAAAACCAAACGGCGATTTGGGAAAGCCCCGCGTGCTGCGGCTAAAGTCGCAGCCATCTCCACAGGGTGATGGCCATAGTCATCGATTAGGGTAAAGCTACCACCTGAGCGTAAAGCAACATCCCCATGGCGCTGAAAGCGCCGTCCCACTCCGCCAAACTGAGATAAGGCTTTTTGAATAGCCTCATCCCCAACACCCAATTCAGTGGCGATACCGATTGCAGCTAAAGCATTTTGGACGTTATGCAAACCAGGTAAATTGAGCGTGATATTTAATGGGCCTGGCTTATTACCATGGCGACGCACTGTGCGACGTTCTACAGTGAAATGCATTTGTGTTCCATCAGCGCGAACATTGCTTGCGCGGATATCAGCATCCGCAGATAAGCCGTAGCGCAAAACAGGTTGTGAAACAAATGGGATGATGTCGCGTACATTGGCATCATCAATACAAAGCACCGCTACACCATAAAAAGGCATACGTTGTATAAATTGCACAAATGCCTGTTTTAATCTAGCCATATCGTGCTGATAGGTATCCATGTGATCAGCGTCAATATTCGTTACTACTTCCATCGCTGGGAAGAGCTGCAAGAATGAGGCATCAGACTCATCTGCTTCCACCACAATGAAATCCCCTTGCCCTAAGCGTGCGTTGGCACCAGCAGAATTTAGCTTGCCACCAATCACAAAGGTTGGATCCAAGCCGCCTTCAGCCAATACTGAAGCGACTAAGCTGGTAGTGGTGGTCTTACCATGTGTTCCGGCTATTGCAATGCCCTGCTTAAGACGCATCAACTCACCCAGCATGACCGCCCGCTGAATCACTGGAATCTTGGCTGCGCGCGCAGCCAATACTTCCGGATTATTGCCAGTAACTGCAGTTGAAATCACTACCGCTTCTGCTGTACCCACATTTTTAGGATCGTGCCCAATATGAATGAGGGCACCTAATTCACGAAGGCGTTTAGTCGTTGTGCTTTCAGCCAAATCTGAGCCAGACACTTGGTAACCCAAATTCAACAAGACCTCAGCGATACCACTCATGCCTGCGCCGCCAATACCCACAAAATGAATTTGCTGAACGATATGCTTCATATGCCTACCCCCGCGCAATTGGCACACACCTCAGCCACCCGCTGAGTTGCCTGTGGCTTAGATAAAGCATGCGCACGCAATGCCATTTCCTTGAGATCTGTACGATTTAAGTTTTGAATCATCAAAGCGAGATCTTGAGGGTTTAGATATTGTTGGGGTAATAAAATTGCAGCATCTGCGTCAGACAAAAATTTTGCATTAGCGGTTTGATGGTCATCAATTGCATGAGGGAACGGAATCAAACAAGAGGCAACTCCGCAAGCAGCTAATTCAGAAACCGTCATTGCACCAGAACGACAAATGACTAAATCTGCCTGCGCATAGGCTGATGGCATATCGTCAATGAACGGGCGAATGTCAGCCCTAACACCTAGCTGTGCATAGCGCTTTTCTAAATCCGCTAGATGCTTATCGCCAGCTTGATGAATGACCGTAGGTCTCTCTTCCTGCGCAATCAAAGCCAAGGCGGCAGGGATATGTTCATTTAAAGCCGTAGCACCCAGGCTACCGCCCACCACCAGAATGGATAAAGGACCTTGGCGCTGCTCGTAACGCAAAGCAGGTGCCGGTACATGATCAAACTCTTCACGAATGGGATTGCCTACCCACTCTGCAGATTGCATCGTGTTTGGAAACCCAGTTAATACCCGCATCGCAATTTTGGCGAGAGCACGATTTGCACTACCCGCAACTGAATTCGATTCGTGCAAAACCAATGGGCGCTTTAATAGCTTTGTTACTAAACCACCAGGGAAAGTAATGTACCCGCCCATACCCAACACCACACTTGGTTTGAGGCGACGCATAATTTTCCAACTCTGGAAAGAGGCGCGCATTAAATTAATTGGCAACATGAGTTTGGCTTTGAGCCCCTTGCCACGTAATCCACCAAAATCAACCGCCTCAAATGGAAAATCACAGGATTTCACAAGACGGTACTCCATGCCATTTTGGTTGCCCAACCATGACACATTCCAACCGCAGATCCGTAAATATTCGGCGACAGCAAGGCCTGGGAAGATATGTCCTCCAGTACCACCAGCCATCACCAAAATAGAGGGTCTCGTCACAACTTTCCTCCGCGCATCAAAATACGATTCTCGTAATCAATTCGTAGCAGCATTGCAATCGCCACGGCATTCATTAAGATTCCTGAGCCGCCATAACTTACCAAGGGAAGCGTCAAACCTTTAGTAGGCAGTAATCCCAAGTTCACACCCATATTGATAAACGCTTGCCAGCCTATCCAAATGGCCACTCCTTTGGCAGCAAGTCCTGCAAAACTTCGATCCAATTGCAAAGCAGTGCGGCCAATCATGAATGCACGCCGCACGATCCAATAAAAAAGGAAGATCATGACTACGACACCAACAAAGCCTAGCTCCTCGCCGATCACCGCCATAATGAAATCGGTATGCGCCTCTGGAAGATAGTGGAGTTTCTCCACACTACCGCCTAGGCCTGTTCCAAACCATTCCCCTCGACCAAACGCCATAAGGGAATGCGTCAACTGATATCCCTTGTTCGCTGCGTTATCCACCTGCCATGGATCCATAAACGCTAGCATTCGGCCGCGTCGGAAAGGAGATAAAGCAATCATGGTGGCGCCACTCATTAAGCCAACTGCGATCAAGCCGCCAAATAGCTTGGCGTTGATGCCACCTAAAAATAGAATCCCGAATGCAATTAATGCAACTACTACAAAAGCACCCATGTCTGGCTCAGCCATTAGGAGACCACCAACCAAAGCAACTGCAATGCCCATTGGTAGCATTCCCTTCATAAAAGAGTGAAGATATTCTTGACGCTGAACGGTATAACTAGCGGCAAAAATGATTGCTGCGAACTTCATGAGCTCAGAGGGTTGGAAATTCATGAGGCCCAAGGGAATCCAGCGCTTAGCGCCATTCACACCCTTACCAACGCCGGGAATTAACACGGCAATTAAGAGAAGCACAGTGAATCCAAAAATCACTGGTGAATAACGATCCCATACTTTTGTTGGAATCTTGAATGCCCATATACCCACGCCAAGAGCGATCGCTAAGGAAATCATGTGGCGAATTAAAAAGAAGTTGCTGCTGTAGTTTGCATACTTTGGCCCATCAGCCAAAGTAATAGAGGCCGAGTAAACCATCACTAAGCCAATGAGAGCCAGCGACAAGACTGCCCATACCAACAATTGGTCATAAGAT
>CAILON010000395.1 GCA_903835865.1 uncultured beta proteobacterium | reverse complement strand
GTCCGCCCGGCAGACCTGTTAAGAGATGCTCAATCCAAAGGTCGCCATCTACACCGCGGAAGGCTAAGCCAAAAACAGTTGAACCAATCAGAATAAAAATCACCATGGCGTTGATGCGCATAGTGGAGGTCATGGCCTCCCAAACCAAAGGCTTATGTAGACGCTTGTTCATTGCCGCGAGAACTAATGCGCCTACAGAACCCATAGCACCACCTTCAGTTGGTGTAGCTAGGCCCATTAAGATGGTTCCGAGCACCAAGAAAATCAGCGCGATAGAAGGAACGATGCCCCATAGGATTTTCTTGAAGAGCTTCCAGTCAATGATTGGACGTGCCTCTGGCGGTAGTGCCGGTACATCTTGGGGTCTAAAAATTGACAGAAAGAAGATGAACAGGCAAAACAGCGCCACTTGAATGATGGAAGGCCCAATTGCGCCGGCATACATATCACCAACTGATTTGCCTAATTGATCGGCCAACACAATTAAGACGAGTGATGGTGGAATCAATTGGGTGATCGTGCCAGATGCCGCAATCACACCAGTGGCAACGCGTGGGTTATATCCATAACGCAACATGATTGGCAGAGAGATCAAGCCCATCGCAATCACGGATGCAGCTACAGTGCCAGTAATCGCTCCAAGAATGGCGCCAACAATAATGACGGCATATGCTAAGCCACCACGAATTGGACCAAACAACTGACCCAAACCTTCGAGCATGTCTTCAGCTAAGCCACACTTCTCTAGAATGGCGCCCATAAACGTGAAGAATGGGATCGAGAGTAGTAAGTCATTCGACAGAATGCCAAAAACGCGATCCGGTAGGGCTTGCAAAAAGGTGGGTTGGAACATGCCCATCTCAATGCCGATGAAAGAAAAGAATAAGCCAACCGCGCCAAGAGAAAATGCAGCAGGATATCCAAGCAATAGAAATACGATGAGACCCCCAAACATGATGGGGGCCATTAAATCTTGGCTAATCATTGGAGTGGTCTTTCGTACTTAGGATCGATTTGAATCATGCCGATAATGGCTGCGTAGCGTTTGATGATTTCAGAGATACCTTGGAGTGTTAACAAGAAAAATCCTAAGGTAATAACACCGCGCACTGGCCAACGAATTAATCCACCTGGATTACTAGAGGTTTCACTCTGAATAACCGAAGTGATAAAAAATTCCCAGGAGTAATAACCAATGATGGTGGTCATGGGCAGGAAGAAAACAATGCCTCCCCAAAAATCGAGCCAGAGGCGTAATTTATTGGGGTACATCGCATAGAGCACATCGACCCGCACGTGTTCATTGAGGCGGAAGGTTGTTGCTGCACCAAGCATCACCATGCCTGCAAATAAATACCATTGCGCCTCTAACCAACCATTCGAGCTGATGTTAAAGCCGTACCGAATCAGCGCATTTGCTGTGCTGACCAGTACGGCAATTAAGACCATCCAACTTGCTAATACGCCAAAACGGTCATTTAAACGATCAACAAAACTTGCAAAAACTAAAAATTGTTTTGGCATACCAGCCTCTCAGTAAGGATTATTTGACTGGGTTAGTCAACATGAAGCTCATGAGAGTTTGCTCAGCAACTTTGTTCCACAGCATTTGGTCGTTGCGGAATTTTTTCCAGGGTTCGTAAATCTTCTTGAACGATGGATTTTTCGCTGCCTCTTCTTCATACATTTCAAAAGCGGCATTGGATGCTGCTTTCATAATTTCTGTTGAGTAAGACTGCAACTTGACACCGTTTTTAATCAGACTTTGAAGCGCAATTGGATTCTTGTAGTCGTACTCCGCCATCATGTCGATATTGCATTCTGCGCAAGCTGAGATTAAAGCTTCTTGGTATTGCTTCGGAAGTTTTTCCCATTCTTTAATGTTGACGTACATGGAATACATCGAACAAGCTTCCCACCATCCTGGGTAGTAGTAGTAAGGCGCAATTTTATAGAAGCCTAATTTTTCATCGTCATAAGGACCAACCCACTCAGCAGCATCAATCACACCTTTTTCAAGTGCTGGATAAATATCGCCGCCCGCAATTTGTTGAGGGATAGCACCGAGTCGGGCCATGACTTCTCCGCCAAGGCCGGCAATACGCATCTTGAGACCCTTCAGGTCAGCTACTGTCTTCACAGGCTTTTTAAACCAACCGCCCATTTGGGTGCCGGTATTACCTGCTGGGAAAGAAATAATGTTGTAGTCACGCAAGAACTCACGTTGGAGCTTCAAGCCACCACCCCAATACATCCAAGCATTTTGCTGGCGTTGATTCATGCCAAACGGTACGGTGGTATCAAAAGCAAAAGTCTTGTTCTTACCGACAAAGTAATAGCCTGCTGTATGAGTACATTCCACGGTGCCTTGCTGCACTGCATCAACTGTTCCAAAGGCTGGGACAATTTCCCCTGCGCCAAAAGTACGGATCTGAAATTTCCCATCTGTTAAAGCAGCCACCCGT
>CAILON010000394.1 GCA_903835865.1 uncultured beta proteobacterium | reverse complement strand
GAAGTAGCGCCTGTGACTAAAACTATGTGTTCCATATCGCGATTTACCTTTTGAAAAATTTACCCATGATCTATTAAGTATGCGCCGTCTATTTTGGCAGCACCCGATTTCACCAGAGCCTGAGCTAGCCATTGAGAAAATTCATCCGCTCCTAGATTCAATTGCTTCGCAGCCTCTCTAAGAGCGGGAGTATTGTCTATCCACTCATTCACTAATGTGATTTCTTTTTTTTGCCACTCCAACAACTTGTACTTCAAAAGCACTTTGGCACCATGTCGAGTATTGCGATCGGGACTGGAGGCCAAGTAATCTAAGCGAGAACGTGCTGTCTCAATGGATTTTGCGAGATCTGTAAATGGCCTTCCATGCCCTGGAATCACCAAGGCCACAGGCAAGGATTCGATCAGATCTAAGGTTTGCGCTACTTCTTCGAATCCAGACTCTCCCCAAAGCTCAGGAAAAATTACACCAAAACCCTCTTCCCACAGAGCATCTGCAGAAATCAAAATACGATGATCGGCTTGATACAACATGACCGAATGTGGGTCATGACCTGGAGCGGCCAATATTTTCCATAAATAGCGCCCCAGCAATATCTCATCCCCAGGCACCAATACACCATGATGGGTAAATTCTGGACATTCTTGTCCTAGATTTTCATAGCTTAGAAGATTGGCATCCCAATCTTTGACAGCAAGCTCTTCAGCGGCAGGAATATAAATCTCGCACCCAAAATGCTTTTGTAAAGCCGCATTGCCACCACAGTGGTCCGAGTGTAGATGGGTATTGACCACTTTATTTAAGCCAGTCAATCCATGTTTTTGAATCGCTTTGGATACCAAATCCACTGTCATTTTGGCATGCGCGTAATACCCAGTGTCTACGACCGAAACATCACTTTGGCCGAAATGGAAAATATTATTTGCCGAGAGCCAGCCTCTCTCATAGACCTCTATACCAGGCGGTAGCAATAGCGCATTCTTCTGCATTTTTACCGGATTCTATTTCTTAATTTTTTTGTGGGGTGAGATCTAGCTTGCGCACATCAAATTGCTGAGCCTGCAAACGGCGCAGCAAATCATCATAGGCCTTGGGATCCGCTTGAGGTGTTCTGGAGAGCACCCAAAGGTATTCACGCTTGGGATCGCTTACTGCCGCAAGTTGATACTGAGCATCCAAGTCAATCACCCAGTAGTCACCCCACACCATTGGCAGAAAGGATAGCCATGCCGGCGCAAAACGCACCTCCAGTTTAGGGGAATCCTTGGCGCCAATCTGACGAGCAGTGCCTTCAGCTTCAGAAGTATCACCATCAGCTTGTTTGCAACTGTTGAGTACTCGTAAATTTCCGTCTGGCCTTAAGGAGTAAACAGCTTTTGTGTTGCCAACGCATTTTTTTTGAAACCAATTGGGGAATTTCGCAACCTCATACCAAGTACCCAAGTAACGCGGAACATCTAAAGATGCAATAGTTTTAACTGATGTATCAGGCGCTTGGGCTTGCGCCTGAATATGCAGCAGCGCAAGAGTGATCCCCAATAAAACAAGGTGAATTTTTTTCATTGATTAATAAAACTTTTTCAAATCCATCCCGGCATACATGCTGGCCACTTGATCGCCGTAACCATTAAACATCTGGGTCTTAATCTTCGGGGCAAAGGCACCTTTGGGATCACCAATTCTTCTTTCGCTAGCCTGACTCCAGCGAGGGTGATCTACCTGTGGATTAACGTTGGAATAAAAGCCGTACTCTCGAGCATCAAACTGGCTCCAACTTGTCTTAGGCATCTCCTCAGTAAAACGAATTTTCACAATCGATTTGGCGCTCTTGAAACCGTACTTCCAAGGAACCACGATACGCACTGGGGCGCCGTTTTGCTTTGGTAGAGCCTCACCATATAAGCCAAAGGTAAGCAGGGTCAAAGGATTCATCGCCTCATCCATTCGCAAACCCTCACGATATGGCCAATCAATAATGTTGCTCTTTACCCCAGGCATTTGTTTACGGTCAGCTAGAGAAATAAACTCCACATACTTAGCGGATCCCAAAGGCTCAACTTTACTAATCAACTTAGACAAGGAATAACCATCCCATGGAATAACCATGGACCAGCCCTCAACACAACGCATGCGATAGATGCGCTCTTCCATTGGCGCTAACTTTAATAGGTCATCAATATCCAGAGTCACAGGCTTTTTTACCAAACCCTCTATCGACACAGTCCAAGGTCGTGTTTGCAAAGTATTGGCATAGGCTGCTGGGTCAGACTTATCTGTGCCGAACTCATAAAAGTTGTTATAGCTCGTTACATATTTAATGGGCGTAAGGTCATCCTTAGCAGCATAGCTAGGGTTCAGCGTGGCAGCGAGTTTTTCTGGAACTGCAGCTAAGGCCTGTCTTGAAAACCAGGGGGCAAGCGCTAAACCAAAACTACCAGCAGCGGCAGCTTTAATCAATTCACGGCGATGCTCAAAAACCGCTTTAGGGGTAATTTCACTAGCAAGCATTTTGGGGTCGAAATAGCTCATGTAAATCCCTCAACGAAAGTAATAGGGCTATTTTGCTACCGATGGGAATTTATTGCTGATCTTCTGTCAATCCATAAAGAAAAAGGCAAACCCGAAGGTTTGCCTTTTCAATTGAAAGCCCGACTCAGAAATTAAGCTCTGGCCGCTTTCAAGGCAGCATTGAAAGTAGCGCTTGGACGCATTATTGCCTTGCATTTCTCTGGATCTGCCACAAAGTAGCCACCGATATCCGCTGGCTTACCTTGAACGGATTTGAACTCGTCAATAATCTTTTTCTCATTCTCAGCCAAAGACTTCGCCAAAGGTACAAAGTAAGCTTGCAATTCTTTGTCCTCTGATTGAGCAGCCAAAGCTTCAGCCCAATACATTGCCAAATAGAACTGACTACCGCGGTTATCTAATTCGCCAGTACGCGGTGAAGGTGACTGATTGTTATCCAACAATTTGCCAGTGGCTTCATCTAATGTACGTGCCAGAATTTTGACTTTGGCATTGCCTGTCTTGTCACCAATATCCTCTAGTGATACTGCCAATGCCAAGTACTCTCCAAGAGAGTCCCAGCGCAAATGGTTTTCTTCTATTAACTGTTGAACGTGCTTAGGAGCAGAGCCACCAGCACCTGTTTCAAATAAACCTCCACCAGCCATCAGAGGCACGATAGACAACATCTTTGCGCTAGTTCCGAGTTCCATAATTGGGAACAAGTCAGTGAGGTAGTCACGCAAAATATTACCGGTTACAGAAATAGTATCTTTGCCACGAATCACACGCTCTAAGGTGTAACGCATTGCACGTGTTTGAGACATGACCTGTATATCTACACCCTTAAGATCGTAATCCTTCAGATAGGCATTTACCTTCTTAATTAACTCCGCTTCATGCGGACGGTATTCGTCCAACCAGAACACGGCTGGAGTATTAGAGAGGCGCGCACGATTGACTGCCAATTTGACCCAGTCACGAATTGGGGCATCTTTCACTTGGCACATACGCCAGATATCGCCCTCTTCTACATTTTCCTCAAGCAACACAGTGCCGTCATCAGCGACGATACGGGCTACACCAGCCTCAGGAATCTCAAAAGTCTTGTCATGTGAACCGTACTCTTCAGCCTGCTGAGCCATCAAACCCACGTTAGGCACGGTACCCATAGTGGTTGGATCAAAGTTGCCATGCGTCTTACAGAAATTGATCATTTCTTGGTAGATGCGGGCAAAGGTACTTTCTGGGATGACTGCCTTGGTGTCATGTAAACGACCGTCAGCACCCCACATTTTTCCGCCTACACGAATCATGGCAGGCATTGAAGCGTCCACAATCACGTCACTAGGAGAATGCAGATTGGTAATACCTTTTGCTGAATCTACCATCGCCAAAGCTGGACGGTGCTCATGGCAAGCGTGTAAGTCATGAATAATTTCTTCGCGCTTTGATTCTGGCAAAGTTTTGATCTTTTCATACAAGCTGCTCATGCCGTTATTGGCATTCACGCCTAACTCTTCGAATAACCTAGCGTGCTTTTCAAATGCATCTTTGTAAAAAATCTTTACAGCGTGACCGAACACAATTGGATGTGACACCTTCATCATGGTGGCCTTCACATGCAAGGACAACATCATGCCGGATTTGTAAGCATCTTCGATCTCTTTTTCATAGAATTCGCACAGGGCCTTTTTGCTCATGTACATGCTGTCGATGATTTCACCAGCCAATAAGGAGACCTTTGGCTTTAGAACGATAGTCTTGCCGCTCTTTGTGACCAAATCCATCTTTACATCACATGCTTTAGTCATAGTCATGGACTTTTCACCAGCGTAGAAGTCGCCACCATGCATGTGAGATACGTGAGTACGGGAGGCTTGGCTCCATTCACCCATGGAATGCGGATGCTTACGGGCAAATTGCTTGACCGCATTTGGAGCGCGGCGATCTGAGTTTCCTTCTCGCAATACTGGGTTTACAGCACTACCGAGGCACTTAGAGTAACGAGTGCGAATGGACTTCTCTTCATCGCTCTTTGGATCATCAGGAAAATTCGGGATCTTATATCCCTTATTCTGCAATTCTTTGATTGCTGCCAATAATTGCGGCACAGAAGCGCTAATGTTTGGCAACTTAATAATGTTGGTATCCGGCATTAAAGTCATCTTGCCCAGTGCAGCCAAATTATCTGGCACTTTTTGTTCAGCAGTTAAATACTCGTTGAACTCAGCAAGGATACGGGCAGCAACAGAGATGTCGCTCTTAACAATTTCTACTCCAGCAGGCGCTGTAAAAGTACGAATGATTGGCAGAAATGCACAAGTTGCCAAAAGTGGCGCCTCGTCTGTCAGCGTGTAAATAATCTTTGATTTCTCTGAAGCCATTAATCTTTCCTCGATATTGATAAATTTACAGAGTCAGGTTTTTACCCTGCCACCCTCACGCTCCGCATTTTGCAAGCCGCTTTTAACGACCCCTTTTGCCAAGGAGGCGAGTCTATTATTTTAAATCATAGGGATTGGCAAAATTGTCATATTTGCACCTTAGAGCCTCCCAAAGTACTCAATTTAAGGGAATCTACCAAGCCCTCCAGATTAATCGTTTCAACGTAAACTCAAGCCTATGACCAGCAAGCACCTTTTACTGAATAAAAACCTAGTCTTACTCATTGTCTGCCAAGGTCTATTTCTAACCAATAATGTGACTTTCATTGCCATTAATGGCTTGGTTGGCTTTAGTCTTGCGCCTGTCAGTTGGATGGCAACCTTACCTGTGATGGGCTATGTGGTCGGGGGTGCATTCTCTACCTCGATTGTGGCCAAGTCACAAAATTATTTTGGGCGGAAGGTCTCTTTTCAGTTAGGCCTTCTAGTAGCCATGCTCTCAGCCCTCCTTTGCGCCTATGCCGCACTCACCAGAAACTTTTGGCTTCTCACTACAGGAACCTTTATAGCGGGCTATTACAGCGCTAATGGCCAACTCTACCGGTTTGCGGCGGCGGAGCTGACCGAGGCTAGTCAAAGGGATAAAGCAGTGTCCTGGGTCTTAGCTGGCGGAATTCTGGGCGCCGTGATTGGGCCTAACTTAGCCTCCTGGACAAGGGATTTATTTGATACCGCGTTTCTGGGGGCCTATCTCACACTAGCGATTGCAGGATTCATCGGCATTGGCGTGATGCAATTTATTCACTTTCCGGAGGAATTTAAAACCAAGCACCACCTCTCTGATGGAAGGAGCCTGAAAGCTATCCTTGCTCAACCCGTCTTTATGGTGGCCGTGATTGGCGCCGCCCTAGGTTATGGAGTGATGAATTTGCTGATGGCTGCCACGCCTTTGGCGATGCAAATCTGTGGGCTTCCGTTTTCCGATACCGCCCTAGTGCTGGAATGGCACGTGATTGGGATGTTTGCACCTGGATTTTTCACGGGCTCTTTGATTCAACGTTTTGGTGCACTGAAAATAATGGGTGTAGGCGTAGTTCTGAATTTTGTGTGTATCGCGATTGCGCTCACGGGAACAGACCTACACCAATTCTTTATTGCCCTCTTTTTGCTAGGAGTAGGTTGGAATTTTTTATTCACCGGATCGACATCATTAGCAATGACAGCTTACAAACCCAATGAGCGAGATAAAGCACAAGCGGCCATTAACTTTTTTGTTTTTGCAACAATGGCCTTTACCTCTTTTGGTTCGGGCGCGCTGATTACATCACAAGGATGGAGCATTCTCAATCTGGGTTCACTCATCCCCGTCATCATCACTGCCGCAGCCTTAATTTGGCTTAGCAACTACCATCGAAAACAAGCAATACGCTAAGACGTTTTTGCTAACGGTAAATTAAATAATAGGTTTTGGGGTTTTAGCTTGAGTTTTTGTTGCTCATTCATAGCAATTGCCATGTAGACCGGCTTTCCTGCTTGAGCCTTCGTTACAGCAGCTTCATCAATAAAGTCTAGGCGAAACAAGCAAATGATCTTTTCTAACTCATCCGCCTCAAGCACCTCTTTGTTGTATAGCTTATTTAATATCTCTGTTGCGGCCGCATCCAAGCCTACATGCCAAGACCACCTAGGGTCTTGGATCTGCTGCATTGGCGTAACACGTACTTGTACACCCAAGAAATGCAAAATCCATTTTTCTAGAAGGCGAGAAAAATGATTAATGGCCTCATGCCCGAAATTTAACTGCACCGCTAAATCAAAATCTTCATCTCTGGCCCAATACTCTTGGGCATTGTCTTCATGCAATACATCCAAGTCTGCAGACCTTGTTGCAATGGACTTCCCTTTGAGTAAATCCATAATATTTCCAGTCTCACCGCCCTGTGCATTGCGCGCTACCACCTCATCATCTGCGCCCATCACAATGCCATCATCCAGTACGCTGATTTTTTGAGTCCTGAAAAATAACTCGCCCATTCTTGCTTCTAGAGGATGAGCCTCTTCACCCAAAATGTGTCTCACAAAGATCTGCGCAAGCTGCGAAACAAAAAGAGGTGGCACGTCAACCCCATCACCCTTAAATAAGCTCATGTAAAAACCCTCTAAAGAGCTAGCAGCCAAAAGGCGTGATCGATAACGCAGCCAAACTCGATAGTTTTCCTGAATATCCACATCAGCCATAGTGGCTATTTCTTGCTCGGTCAGCTCAGTAAGGGGATTTTGTGTGAGGCGTTGATGCAATGTCTGCTCAGCCGCACAAGACTCAGGCACCAAACTTAATTCCGGCCCCTTGAGATAGGTTCGCAAAAAGTCATCTGTTACCAACAACTGCCCATCTGGGCTGATAGCTAAGGTTTTATAGGCGGAATGAGACCAAAAATTTGTCATGCGTTTATGAGGCTTGCACCTAGATAATCAATTAGGCTCAGAATATACTAGTCAGTCATTTTTATATGAAATAGGAAAATCATGAGCGAACTCCAAAAAATTGATACCGTCGTTGGCGAAGGTACAGAAGCTGCCACGGGCAATCATGTTGACGTGCACTACACCGGCTGGCTATACGATGAAAATGCAGCAGACCACAAGGGTCAAAAGTTTGACAGCTCCTTAGACCGTGGCCAACTCTTTAGCTTTCCTTTGGGCGCTGGTCATGTGATCAAAGGTTGGGATGAAGGTGTGGCTGGTATGAAGATTGGTGGCAAACGTACGTTGATCATCCCTTCTGAAATGGGCTATGGTGCCCGTGGCGCTGGTGGCGTCATTCCACCAAACGCGACTTTAGTATTTGATGTTGAACTTCATGGCGTGAACTAAGCAAGATTACTCAGTTTTGTAGCTCGCAATAAAAAAGGCCACCTGAGGGTGGCCTTTGTTTTAGCGTTCTCAATCTTATGAGCGCAAATTCTTACCATTTAAGCTTAGACGATTATTCGAACGATCTTGGCAAATACCAATGAGTCGATTGCGTTCCGCCATCACCTTATCTGCATAGCCGCCGTCATCTTCTGCATTGGCAGCGCCAACATAAAACTTCAAGCCATTGCGCAATGAACCCGCTGTGGCAATGAGGTATTTCAAGATATAGGCGCCGACCCGAATATTGACTTCTGGTTTTACTGCATCAGAAGTGCCGCCAAAGATGGCGTACTTATCCCTGTGAACAGCAGTCATCACTTGCATCAAGCCTTCAGCACCAGCATGACTCTTGGTATTGGGATTGAAATTGGATTCAATGGAAATCACTGCCAGCAAAAGCACAGGATCAATGTTGACCTCTTTAGCAATCAACACAGTATTCGAAACATACTCTTCAATCTTGTTGCGATCTAAGCTGTATTTCTTTTCATAGAAATCTGCAATCGCACGCTGGTTATGAATGGAGCCCATCAGATTACTATCTAGCGCCTGAGGATCCATCTTTGAACTTGGAATGCGATCGGCTAAATGGGAGATCGATTTCACCTGCAGCTGGGCTACAGAAGGCATCAATAAAGCCACTGTTTGCTGTTTAGCGCTTATAAGTCCCGTTGCGGGTGCAGGCTTGCTATAAAGAACAGATGCAATATCTGAGCCGTTGGCTTGAGTGTCAACAGTTTGGCGTGAATCTTTGTATTGATCGAGCATGCCAAAACCATTAATCCAAACCATGTGACGCGCTTCATCTGGCACCAAGAAGCGGGCTAAATCAAATGCCCCGGCATTAGTGCCGTTTCCAGAGAGCCAAAACCCAACCACCATGAATACGGAAACCACGAGGATGCCATTAATCACCCTATAGACCGGAGCCATAGCATGGGCAAGCAGTTCTTTAGCGACCAATACAGCTGGCTGCGCTTCCTGCATTTCACTTAAATTGTTAGATATACATTTACTCATTCATTTTTTGCGACGCTCTATAAAAACCAGAATCCGTATTTATGTTGCAGCGCAATATCTATAAAACATGGGTCATCCTAAAAAGGTTCTTATATCAAGTCAAGAATAAAGAAAGCACTTTCAATAACTTTTTGATCTTAATTTACGGGAGATCCCTTATTAAGCGTTCAGATTTTATATTTAATTCAATAAATTCAATAACTTATAGAAGTTAGGAGTCGCTAATTTCACAGTATAAGAAAATGCTCAAATTCTGACTTTTTTACTATTTGGGATGAAAATTACGCCTGAAAAACCATACATCTAGTGTTATTTGCCAGCTCACTTTCTACCGGTAGTGGCTCATGCCCAATTGCTACAAGGCATTATTTTTTATAGCTTTATTACCTAAAACAGAGTGAGAAGACCCAACATCCATGGGTTTAAGCCCAAATTTTTCCTAGCCCTGGAGCGAATTTAACGCCTTCTCATTGCGTGAGGATTTTCTGGCAAAGGAGAATGAAAGATCAAAAACTACTCAAGCCCATACACTTGTAGAACATGAGATCGATTCGAAAACTATTACTTGTCGTCCTGCTACTTGCGCCCATTAGCGCCTTTGCCCTGTTTAATGACTGCAAAGATTTATTCCCAGGACAAGAAATTCCGACAAGCCCTCAACTTGGACGAGATCTTTGCTTCGATGGTTTTGCGATTTACTACTCCCCCCAGGACAAAAAGCCAATCTATACATTAGAAAAGCTGAGTCGGGATAGTCTTACGGGGCAACGCCCCAAAAGAAGCAATCAGTTCTATGAAGAGGCGCGCCTGCCCTTTGCGGAACGCGCCCAGCTCTCAGACTACCGTGGGAGCGGCTATGATCGCGGTCACAATGCCCCTGCAGGAGACATGAATAGCGATAGATCGATGGCCCAATCCTTCTCTTTGGCAAACATGATGCCGCAGGCTAGGCAAAATAATCAGGGCATCTGGGCAAAGAATGTAGAGGAGCCAACGCGTCTCTATGCAAAGAGGGTGCCTGGTGAAATTTATGTTTACACGGGATCAGTTGGAAATGCTGGCAGCATTGGCAGAGGTCAAGTTACGATTCCAACGCATCTTTATAAATTGGTTTATGACCCCGCTAGAAATTCTGCATGGGCTTATTGGATTGAAAATACCAATGAAGCAAATATGACGCCACCAATTTCTTATCAAGAATTAATGCAAAAAACGGGGATTGATTTTCATCTGCCTATCGATCAAAACCCTGCTGCAACAAAACCGGCTACCAGACAGCCCAGCACCCATAAAGGGAGCGTAGGTGGTTGGTATCCCATCTTTTTCGATCAATACTCTTCCGCAAAATTGAATGCACTCATTGCACAGATTAAAGAAGGTAAGGTTACGAGCATCCAGATTCAATATGATCGCAATCTGGGCTTAGCGCAGAAAGTAGCCTCACAGATTCAATCGCAAACATCAATCCAGACAACCTTATTACAGAGTAGTCCGCCTGAATCTACAGAGACTCAATTCGAACGAGATCGCGTTACAGCAATTATTCACTTAAAGTAATTTGGATTTTTGCGCTATGCCATGGGCTCGCTGTATAGGGACCAAGAGACCACGTAAGCCATTGTGGTCTAAGGTATGCATCAATTCCAGTAACTGGCCAAGCTCACCCTTAGGAAATCCCTCGCGAGCAAACCAAGCCAAGTAATTCCCTGGCAAATCCGCTAGCGCAATGCCAGCGTGTTTACCAAAAGGCATTTTCATGAGAACGAGTTTATTGAGGGCTTGTGAATCCATGGAGAGAAATCTTACAAGCAAAACTGAAAAACCTTATTGCTCTTGCCATTTATTCGGTAGTGGTCATTTTCTCAAATGAGAATTGTTCTCATTTGATATGCTATATTGAGAACCATTCTTATTTAGACTTCTCAACCACTACTCTCTTAAAACATGAAATTAACTATCAAAAGACTTCTCGCCTTTAGCCTTTTTATTGCCACAACCCTTCACTTTTCATTTGCCTATGCTGGCGAAGGTGTATTTGGTTGGATATACACCTTAGATCTTCAACCCAAAGGCAGTCTTGAGTTTGAGCAGCGCCTGCAACTCAATCAACAGCAAGCAGCCGGAACCTATGAAGCATGGACAGCAAGAACAGAACTCGAATATGGATTAACCAACGATTTACAGATTGCGGGATATATCAACTCCTACTACACGAATGCCAATCAGAATTACACCAATCCAGAAGCTTGCGGAGATTCGGCAAGTTGTACGGCGGGGTACGGTGTTCCGGAAAGCCATGACCCAGCTACCCCCTACAGAAAAAGTGGTATCGAAGGTGGATCGCTAGAAGCCATCTATCGCATTACCAATCCAGTGACTTCTCCAGTTGGTGTTGGTCTCTACCTAGAACCCACAATAGGAAAAAATAAAAATGAGATCGCAGCACGCCTTTTATTGCAGTCAAACTTCATTGATGATCGCCTGATCTTAGCTGGGAACATTGTCGCAGCCAATGAGCAATTGAAATTCATTGGTAATGGCAATGTTCCAGAATCGATGCTCGATTTTTTAGTGGGGGCCAGCTATCGATTTGCCCCTAAATGGTCTGCTGGTGTTGAGGCACGCTTTCATAACGACTATTCAAGCTACAACCTTCAAAACCAAGTTCAAAGGGCAACTTTTGTCGGCCCCAATTTTCACTACGCTACTAAAGATTGGTGGGTCACTGGTGCCTGGCGCTATCAACTCAAGGGTAATAGCTGCATGGGTGATGGCACTGCAGAATGCTCCAATGCGCGTGTCTGGGACAGTCACTCTGTCAATGAATTCATCGTCAAAGTTGGATTTCCTTTGAGCTAAATTGAAAAAGAAAGATTGATGATGAACTGGAAACCTAGCCCACTTGCTATCGCTGGACTGGCGATGATGAGTACACCACTGATTGTTCAGGCCAAAATTTATGTTTCTGCAGAACAAGCCCAAAAGGTCTTGTTCCCTAATAAATCATT
This sequence comes from uncultured beta proteobacterium, assembly GCA_903835865.1. Classification (GTDB taxonomy): domain Bacteria; phylum Pseudomonadota; class Gammaproteobacteria; order Burkholderiales; family Burkholderiaceae; genus Polynucleobacter. Next base: position 3,640 of record CAILON010000394.1, on the reverse strand, counting down.
TAGTAAAGCCCCCATCCTCATTACAGAAGATTTGCAGGAAAAAATGCGGATTGCTTCGAGTATTCGCCATCCCTTTCAAGGGAATCGTATCTGGAAAGCTGCCGATGGAAGCTGGTTCATCGTTGATGAAGTAGTCGGCAAGCACGAAATGATTAGCTACGCCGTGGGGATCAACCCCCAAGGCAATATCACCGGCATTGAAATTCTGGAATATGTTGAGTCATATGGGTATGAAGTGGGTGATGCACAGTGGCGCAAGCAATTCATTGGAAAAAATGGCAATGACCCTATCAAGTTGAACCAAGATATTCAAAACATTGGTGGTGCAACGCTTTCTTGTAAGCACATTACCGATGGTGTCAAACGTGTAGCACTTTTATATGAGCTCGCCCTCAAGACTCCAGCATTGGCGGTAAGATCAAAGTGAAGCGCTGCAAACCACTCCTTGGCACCTATGTTGAAATATCCACCAAACAGGAAAATGGAGATGAAGCAATCAGTCATGCTTTTTCCGCGATAGAAAAAGTACAGCACCTCATGAGTTTTCATAATGAACAAAGTGAACTCTCAACAATCAATCGTGAAGCCCACGTCCGCGCTATTCCGATTAATCCCTGGACCAGCCAAATCATTCGAATAGCGCAGGATATCCATCGGCATTCCGAGGGATTATTTAACTGTGGCATTGGACATCGTCTAGTAGAGGCCGGATTATTACCAGGTACTGTGGATATAACTCATCATAACTTTGGCGGCATTGAAGATCTGCACTTTGTCGACCAAGACCGCGTACTCTCGTCACTTCCCCTTTGCCTAGATCTTGGCGGAATCGCCAAAGGCTTTGCCGTTGATATGGCTGTTAACGCCCTCAAATTCAATGGCATACATTCTGGCAGCGTTAACGCCGGTGGAGATATGCGAATCTTTGGAAATCAGTCTGAGGCAATCCATATTCGTAATCCACAAGCACCCAGCAATATTATTGAGATTGGATCGCTAACGAATGGCGCAATAGCCACGAGCGGCCTCTACTTTTTAAATAGAGATCATGCGCAAAGCTACATCATTAATCCCTTAGCCAGCAATGATTCCGATATTCATCAAGTATTTTCTGAATCCTTCTCTATCGTCGCAAATGAATGTGTTTACGCGGATGCCCTAACCAAAGTATTTATTCTCTCCAAGCAACAGAATCACCCCTGCTTTAAGCGCTACCAAGCACAAGCCATTCGGATTGCTGCATGAGGCGTCTTGGAAAAATGCCGGTATGGCAAAAGTTACTTGTTATAGCCGGAATGCTCTCTTGCTCGATTACAGGCAGCCTATATTTACTGGGGAATCAATGGCAGATTGAACGAGCACTGTTCGCTAACCATACCGTTTTGGCAAGTCACGGGCTAAGCGCAATGCTTGCAACCTTAGCGCTTGGATCGATTCTGCCGTTTCATATCAAAGTAGGTTATCAATCTGGCCGGAAATGGCTGAGCGGATTTGGCCAATTGGGTTTTATGTTGATACTACTAATCACAGGAGGCCTCTTATATTACGGGCCCGCAGATACAAGGGATACCGTGATCAATATACATTGGTTAGTAGGCTTGGCCTTCTTTGCCATCTTTATATTTCATGGGGTCGTCAAATGGGGTCTACCAAACTTACAAAAATCTACCGTGAAATAAAAGAGGTGCATTCTAAAATGCACCTCTTTCCTCATGCCACTAAGTCATCATTCGATTTTTACTTGCAGCAAGAACCCTTGTCACCAGATGTCCCACAAGAATTAATCCCCAATAAAGGATAAGCTGGGCAAAAGCGAAAAAGTCCAGTGGCCATCGGAATTAATCCTAGCCATCCCCACCAGCCAACGACATTACTTGCCGCCAAAGCTACCAAGAGCGCTCCAACAGCAATTCTCAAAACTCGATCAATACCGCCAACGTTACATTTCATGATGAACTCCTTTTATCAAACATTAAATAACTCAATGTGAAATCCTTACTTCTTGCAATAATGCTTATAGAGCAAGCCCATCACCGCAACTACAACCTGACTTGAGAGCGAGTAATAGATCTGTTTACCTTCTCTTCGCGTCTTCACCAATTTTTCTTTACGAAGCACTGTTAATTGCTGAGATAGGGTTGGTTGATGTAAATCCAGAGCAGCCTCTAGCTCGCTGACACACTTCTCTCCTTGGGCGATTTCGCATAAAAGCATCATGCGGTCTCGATTAGATAGCACTTTCATTAGCTTGCAAGCATCATCGGCAGAGGCCTGCATTTTCTTTAACTCAGTTTTGGAAATAGTCATATTCATATCAAAGAACATTCAATGGAATTTTGAGATAGGCCTTGCCATTAGCCTCTGGCTCCGGAAAGTGTCCTGCCGGAATATTGACCTGTATCGATGGCAAGATTAAATTAGGCATTTCCAAGCTTGTATCGCGTGCAGTACGCATTTGCACAAATTGCTCTTCTGTAATGCCATCATGCACATGGACGTTCGTAGCCTTTTCTGCACCAACGGTGGTACAAAACTCGACCGGACGCTCGCTTGGCGGGTAGTCATGACACATATAGAGTTTGGTTTCTTTGGGATAAGACAGTATTTTCTGAATCGATTGATAAAGAGTCCTTGCATCGCCGCCTGGGAAGTCGCAGCGCGCCGTACCAACATCAGGCATAAATAAAGTGTCGCCCACGAATAAAGCATCGTCAATTTCATAGGCCATGCAGGCTGGAGTATGCCCAGGTACAAATATTGCCTTGAGTGAAAGCTTGCCAAAATCCAATGATTCGCCATCGTGCAAGAGATGATCAAATTGAGAGCCATCCGTTGCAAAGCGATCATCCAGGTTGAAAACCCCCTTAAATACCTTTTGGACATTGGTGATGTGATTTCCGATCACCAGTTTTCCGCCAAGCTTATCTTGAAGGTATGGCGCAGCAGTTAAGTGGTCTGCATGAGCATGGGTTTCTAAAATCCAAGTGAGTATTAGCTGTTCTGCTTGAATATAGTCAATCACTTGATCTGCTGAACGGGTTGATGTTCTTCCGGACTTGGGATCGTAGTTCAGCACCGAATCAATCACGACGCAAGGACTTCCCTTGCCGCTAGAGACTACGTAGGTAAATGTCCAAGTTTCAGGATCAAAAAATGCTTTAATGTCAGCTGCTTCTTTTGGGTTCACAATAGTCTTTCAGGGTAGATGCTAGGATGAATAATTAATATATACAGTTACATATTATATTAATATATAATATATTGCAATGGACTACTCAATTTTGATCAGCCCGGCCTTGGGCATCTTCGTAGGCATCCTGATGGGGCTTACCGGTGCAGGAGGAGGCATTCTGTCTGTACCCCTTTTGGTCTTTGCCCTGCATTTGAGTGTGGCAGAGGCTGCGCCTATTGCCCTATCTGCCATTGCACTTGCCGCTGGGATCGGCGCCCTCTTGGGACTAAAGAACAAAATCTTGCGCTATAAAGCTGCTGGCTTCATGGCGATATTTGGTCTACTGCTATCACCCCTAGGTTTATGGCTGGCTCAACGCCTCCCCAACAACCCACTCTTGATTTTGTTTAGCTGTACCTTGTTCTATGTTTCAACACGCTTGTATATGCAAGCGCGAATTGAGATCCT
>CAILON010000393.1 GCA_903835865.1 uncultured beta proteobacterium | reverse complement strand
TTTACGCGCGCGTATGCCAAATGCCCAAATTGATTGGGTTGTAGAAGAGGCTTATATCCACCTGTTAACACCCCTCTTATCTAAAACAGGATTTAAGGGGATTGATCGCATCATTCCTTTTGGTTTACGCCGCTGGAAAAAGCATCTTTTGAAGTTATCGACTTGGAAACAATTTTTTGCTTTTAAGAGAGAGTTGCAGTTAGTTCAATACGATTGCCTTATTGAGACGCAAGGTTTATTAAAGTCCGCTTTGGTATGTGCGCTAGCCAAGAAGATGCCTAATACGGTGGTTGCGGGTCTGGCAAATGCCACTCAATATTCCGGGTATGAGCCAGTTGCTCGAATGTTTTATAACCAGTGCATTCAAGTTCCCGTGGATTGTCATGCAGTGGATCGCTCTCGGTGTGTAATGAGTTCGGCTTTAAATTGGCCATTATTAGACCGCTCAAATGCTCCTCTTTTTTACCCGCAAGCTTATACCCAGTCTTTGCTTGAGAAGCCCATCGTGGGTTTACAAAAGCCCTATGTTCTTTGTTTTCACTCTACCGCGAGAGAGGCTAAGCGTTGGCCTCATCAGGATTGGATTGCCCTTGGAAAAGAATTGGCTGGACGGGGATATCAGATCGTCTTTCCATGGGGGAATGCTTCTGAAAAGAGGGTTAGCCAAGAGTTAGCCAACCATATCCCAGGTGCCTTTGTACCCCCCGCTTTTTCTATTGAAGAGGCATTTTCTGTGATTGCTGGTGCAGATCTAACGGTTGGAGTGGATACAGGACTTACCCATTTAGCTGCCGTCTTGGGTAAACCTACTGTAGAAATGTATTGTGATTCCCCAAGGTGGAAAACCGAAGGATATTGGGCCGCTAACATTTGCAATGTGGGCGATATGAAATCTCCACCTACTGCGCTGGAGGTCATCAATGCCTCCTTAGATTTATTGCCTTAATTAGATCTAACGTAGCAACGCGTTAATTGATATCAAATCTTCATCCGTTAAGGCAGCGGCATGTGCTTTTAATTTGATCGCATTCAGAATAGTGCTGTAGCGAGCTTGTAGAAGTTGCGATCTCGTAGTGATGAGGGTATCCAATGCAATCAATACATCGATATTGATTAAGGTTCCTACCTGAAAGCCTAGTTTGCTAGATTCAAGAGCCGAGCTCGATGATTTTTCTGCAGCCTCATAGGCTTTAACACTAGCTAAACCACCATAAAAACCAGTGAAGGCTGCGCGGGTGCTTTGAGCTGCCGTCCGTCGCGCGTTGTCATAGTTGGCTTTTGCTACATCAAGCAAAGCTGCGTTTTGTCTAATGAGGGAACTATTAAAACCACCAGACACCAAAGGAATATTCATTTGCAGCGCAACTGTATTGTTATAAATATTCGTTTGCGAAGGTGACAAGCTATTGGCTAATCCATTGGATGTGTTGTAGCCAGCGGTACCTACAAAATTGAGCGAGGGATAATTTAATGCTTGGGATGCTCGAAAAGTACTTTCAGCTAAATTGACGGAAAGTTGCCCAGCCAAAACATTAAAGTTTGCTACCTCTGCCTGATTGATCCAATCATCTAAAGTTTGTCCTGGTGGTAGTGTCGGGTTGACGCTATCGGCAATGGGATACCCTTTGCCGTCCTTGTTTTTGGAACGAGGATCCTTAAGGACTCCATCTATCTTAGCGTCCTTTACCAAGGGTAGAAGTGGCCCGACTGGGCGCCCAACCAATTGGTCTAAGGCACCTTTTTTAACGATTAAGTCTGCTTGAGCTACGATTTCCTGCGAGCTTGCTAAATCAAGTGCAGCCTGAGCAGTATTAACGTCCACAATAGTAGCGAGGCCTGCATCAAATTTGGCTTGTGCTACATCGAGCTGCTGCTTAATCAGACTCTTTTTATTGCGATAGAGCTCAACGTTATCCTGGCTAGTGAGGGCATCGAAATACGCTTGAGATACCCGAATAATTAAATCTTGCTGCGCTAAATAAAAACGCATATCCGCAATCTTGGTATTGAGGTCGCCTTGCTTGAATGCTTCTAGGGCAGCGACGTTAAATACGGGCTGAGTTAAGGTAACGGTATAGCTTTTCTGGTCAAAAACGCGTGAACCAGTTGGCGCGCCAGCGGGAGCATTGCCTGCAGTGTGTTGGTAATAACGGGTACCGGACGGCACGGCATTAGCCTGTGGAAGCAAGAGGGATAAGCCTTGCCAATAGAGTTCTTTACTTGCTTGGTAATTAAAGCGTGCAGCATTTAATACAGGGTCACTAAAAGCAGCCTCTTGATAAAGCTGGATCAAACTGCTTAATTGCGCTTTGTTATCAGCGGTTTTATTGCCGGTGACATTCGAGGGCGCTGATGTAGTAGGCAGGGCGGCTTTGGGTGGCGGTGGAACAAATAAAGGGGGTTGCTCAAGGCCAATCAACGATGTTGCGCTGAGCGGCGTCGGTAACGCTGGTCTGGCGGCATCTTTAGGGCTCTGGGCAAAAACAGGCAATGACCAAGAATTCAGCCCGAGCGCCTGGCTCAGGATTAAACCAAGTACGGTTATTCGTGAGCGGCGAAAGCGGGTTTGAGTCATCTAAATCGGATACTTTTCAATGTGC
>CAILON010000392.1 GCA_903835865.1 uncultured beta proteobacterium | reverse complement strand
TGTTTCAGTGTTATTAATAGTGGTAGGTTTTCCATACAAACCAAAACTCGCTGGAAATGGTGGCTTAAAGCGTGGCTGACCTTTTTTACCCTCTAAAGATTCGAGCAAAGCAGTCTCTTCGCCGCAAATGTATGCACCCCATCCTGGAGCAGCATGCAATTGGAATGAGAAATCACTACCTAAAATTTTGTCACCCAAATAACCAGCAGCGCGCGCTTCTTCTAGAGCCTCTTCAAAACGAGCATAGGTATCCCAGATCTCGCCGTGGATATAGTTGTAGCCCACAGTAATACCCATGGTGTACGCACCAATAATCATGCCCTCAATCAAAGCATGTGGGTTGTAGCGCATGATGTCGCGGTCCTTAAATGTACCGGGCTCACCTTCGTCGCTATTACAAACTAAATACTTTTGACCGGGAAATTGACGGGGCATAAAGCTCCACTTCAATCCTGTTGGGAAGCCTGCGCCACCACGACCACGCAATGAGGAAGCCTTCAACTCGGCGATAATGGCATCTGGTGCAACTTTGTCGTTAATTAAACGACGCAATTGTTGATATCCACCACGACTCTCATAGTCTTTTAAACCCCAGTTCTCGCCATTCAATCCAGCAAGGATCAATGGCTTTATGTGGCGATCGTGCAAGCTGGTCATGCTGCTTTCCCTTCTGCACGCAATTCATTTAACAAAGCATCAATCTTTTCTTTACTCATAAAGCTACACATGCGCTTGTCATTTACCAGCATGACTGGAGAATCACCACACGCACCCATGCACTCACCCTCTTTCAAGGTAAAAGTGCCGCAAGGTGTTGTTTCGTTATATCCAATACCTAAAGTTTCCTTTAGATAGGTAGCGGCAGTTTCACCATGGGTTAATTGGCAGGGCAAATTAGTGCAAATTACTAATTTGTATTTACCAATTGGTTTGGTGTTGTACATGTTGTAGAAAGTAGCTACCTCTTCTACTGCAATGGTTGGCATTTCTAAGATCTGCGCGATAGTAGCAATTACATCGGATGATACCCAGCCCAGTTCAGTTTGAGCAGCAATCAATGAAGCCATCACAGCAGACTGCTTTTGCTCTGGCGGGTATTTCGAAATGTTACGGGCAATATCTGCCAGTGTTTTATCGGATAGTTGAAGAGTTGTTGTCATTAAATAATCCTTGGCGCGCCAAATTAGCGGTCAATCTCCCCGAACACAATATCTTGGGTACCAATAATAGTTACCGCATCCGCCAGCATATGGCCACGTGACATTTCATCCATTGCGGATAAATGCACAAATCCGGGAGCGCGAATCTTCATACGGTATGGTTTGTTAGCGCCATCAGAAATCAAGTAGATGCCGAACTCGCCCTTTGGATGCTCAACAGCAGAATAGGCTTCACCATCAGGAACATGCATTCCTTCTGTAAAGAGTTTGAAATGGTGAATCAACTCTTCCATATTGGTTTTCATATCCACGCGCTTCGGGGGAGCAACCTTATGGTTATCACTCATCACAGGTCCTGAGTTTGCTTTAAGCCAAGCCACG
>CAILON010000391.1 GCA_903835865.1 uncultured beta proteobacterium | reverse complement strand
CCCGTTCACCTCCATCCCATCGTCAAAAAATCAGTGGATCCTATTCTGAGCTCTTTACCTAATGTCACCTTAACGGATCCACTGGGTTACCTTGAGATGCAGCAGGCTATTGCCAATGCATGGTTGATTTTGACTGACTCTGGAGGCATTCAGGAGGAGGCGCCAACTTTCCATGTACCCGTGCTGGTGCTTAGAAGAGAGACTGAGAGACCTGAGGCAGTGCAAGCGGGATGCGCAAAGATTATCGGCACTAGTGGTGCTGCTGTGATTGATGAAGTAAATGCATTATGGAATGACCCATCCCTCTATCAATTAATGAAGCCTATTGACAATCCTTTTGGTGATGGTCATGCAAGCGAAAGAATTGGTAAGGTTCTCAAACAAAGACTAGGTCACTAGCTATGTATTGGGTAGATATTGTTGCAAGCTATCTTTTTGTGCTGAAGTACATAGCTATTACCGTTGCCATCATCATCTCTATAAGTAGTCTTGATGATTTGGTGATTGATATTACTTATTGGTGTCGACGTCTTATTCGCTCGCTCACCATTTATCGCAAGCATTCTTATATGCTGTATTCGACATTATTTTCAGTTCCAGAAAAGCCGCTTGCGATTATGGTTCCGGCTTGGCAGGAGACGGGCGTCATTGGGAAAATGGCTGAGTTAGCGGCAATAAAGCTGGACTATGAGAATTACCATATCTTCGTAGGTACATATCCAAATGATCCTGAAACGCAATTGGATGTGGATAAGGTTTGTGCCATATTTCCAAATGTTCATAAGGTAGTCTGTGCAAGACCTGGGCCTACAAGTAAAGCGGATTGTTTAAATAATGTCCTGGATGCAATCTTACAGTTTGAAATACAAGCCAATTTGGAATTCTCCGGCTTTATTTTGCATGACTCCGAGGATGTTGTTTCTTCATTGGAGTTGCGTTTATTCAACTACCTTCTTCCTAAGAATGACTTAATTCAAATCCCGGTATACCCTTTCGAAAAAAGCTGGCAAAACTTTACCTGCATGCACTACTTAGATGAGTTTGCAGAACTGCATGGTAAGGATGTTGTGGTTAGGGAAGCATTGGCAGGTCAAGTTCCGAGTGCGGGTGTAGGAACCTGCTTCAGTCGAAAAGCAGTACTCGCATTATTGGAGGATGGTGATGGTATTGCATTTGACGCGCAGAGCTTAACTGAAGACTACGACATTGGCTTTCGTCTAAAAGAAAAAGGTCTTAGGGAAATATTTGTACGATTTCCAGTCATTTTAGATAACTCTAAGGAGACCAAAAAGAAGCTGCTAATGGGTCAAAGTATTCGTGACTCGAATGTCATTTGTGTTCGCGAGTATTTTCCAGACACCTTAGCAACAGCTATTCGTCAAAAATCTCGGTGGATTACAGGAATCGTTTTTCAGGGTTATAAAACGCACCGGTGGACGCACAGCCCCATTCTGAATTACTTTCTATGGCGAGATCGCAAAGGAGCGATAACGAACTTCATTAGCTTTATTGCAACCATCATCCTCTTTCAATTGATTTTGCTATGGCT
>CAILON010000390.1 GCA_903835865.1 uncultured beta proteobacterium | reverse complement strand
TAATAAATCGATGTCGCTTGCTTAAGTATTCACTTAGGCAAGCAGTAATAAGGCCGCATCTAAGCCGACATGGTCAAAAGCCGCGTCGGCTTTTTCTTTAACTACAGGTTTTGCTTTGTATGCCACACTGATGCCTGAGCCATTCATCATGATGAGATCGTTGGCTCCATCACCCATCGTTACAGAATTCTCCTTGGTGCATCCCAATTCTAGGCATGCACGATCAAGATATGCTGCTTTAGCAGCGCCATCCACAATCTCCCCTAAGACTTGTCCGGTTAGTTTGCCGTCAATAATTTCGAGAGTATTTGCTTGTGTTTGCTTCAGTCCAAACTGCTGACGTAGTTTCTCTGTAAAAAAAGTAAAGCCACCAGATACTAGGAGTGTGAAGATTCCCCGCTCATGAGCACCTGCTAAAAGCTCAGCAGCGCCCGGATTTGGGCGTAATCGCTCGAGAAATACCGATTCCAATGAATCAGCAGATACGCCCTCTAAAAGAGCAACTCGTCGACGCAGGCTTTCTTTAAAGTCTTTAATCTCGCCACACATTGTGGCTTCGGTAATTTGGGCAACAGCAGATTTTTTACCGTTGAAATCGGCAATCTCATCGATACACTCAATGTTGATGAGTGTTGAATCCATATCCATGGCTAAAACTTTTATCGCGCCTGGCTTAATTTCAGGCCTTAGGAAGCAAAGATCGGTATTAAAACCGCCTGCTATCCCGCGCAATAACTCCCTATGGGGCACATCAAGATGCTGGCTAATTTCCCAGCGAGCAGAGTGATAGTGAGTATGAGTATGAGTAGTTTGACTATCGCTGGTGTGCAAGGAGACGGCAAATTTTGATGCATGCTCCTTGAGCTCAAAAACCATTTTTTCTGAAATGGGTGATTGAGAAATGGCAACAAGGGATTGATAGCTCATGGGTGTCATGATAATGGGGTTAATTAGCCTGCGCTATATTTAGCACGGCGGATTCATTGAGTCTGCGCAATATTTGCCTTATCGCATCTAGGCGCTGCTCCAACTTCTCAAACTCTCGGTCTTTTTGAGGTAGAACCTTGAGTTTATCTTGACCATTTAGTTGAATAAATTTTGAGCTTTGAATTAGTTGAATAATTTTCATTGGATCGATGGGTGGATTCGGAATAAATTGAATTTGTATTGATGCGGGAGTGGCATCAATCTTCTTAATCCCAAAACCAGTCATTTCTAAGCGCAAGCGATGTGTTTCATAAAATGATTTGGCTTGATCGGGCAGGTCACCAAAGCGATCAACTAGCTCTTCACGCAAACCCATTAATTCTGAAAAATCATTTGTTCCAGCAAAGCGTTTATATAAAGATAAGCGCTCATGTACATCGGGACAGTAGTCATTTGGTAATAGTGCAGGCACCCCTAGATTGACATCAGTGGTTGCTTGAAGCGGCGACAAAAGATCGGGTTCTTTACCGCTGCGGAGCGACTTTACTGCCCGATTAAGCATTTCTGTATAAAGCTGAAAACCAATTTCATG
>CAILON010000389.1 GCA_903835865.1 uncultured beta proteobacterium | reverse complement strand
CCGGCCCAGGTAAGACCATTAGCTACCGTCCTGAGCGAATTGCTGAGCTCTATTACAACGCTACGGTAATCAAGAATGTCCTCGCTGGTTTGAACTTTCAGCACATCAGTAATCCAGCCTACAACGCAGCTCGTGGACCGGTAAATATCATGTCTTTTAGGATTCATGCCGAGTTTTAAGTCTTGGAAGACTTGAGGATTTCATTATTATCTTTAGAATCAATAAGATAGCGATTGTCAATAATTCGACTTTTGTTTTTTCTACCCTATAATCCTTTAAACCCCCTGAAGCGGTGCTTGAAGAGATTCAAATCTGCATCAGAGGCTATAAAAACAGCATTTTTATTGATTTAGAGGCAGCACCCATTTGTTGATTCTTGGCACATACAAAACTAGTGCAGTAAAACCGCTCAAAAGGATTGTCAAACTGACACTCACTACTTTTGCAGTTGGTATCTCTTCTTTTTCAGTATTTGCGCAAATAGGCGAAATTAGCCCCGCTCCAGTCACTGGTAGCGTCTTAGTGCAAATTGACCAGAGCAATACATTGGGCGCGCCACCCTTGATAGGTGCGCAACCGCTAGCGCTTGATAAAAATGGTAAGTCGCTAGAGTCCTTGCTGCCACCCACGCCTGCTAGCACCCCTAAAATTTATACTCGGGTAGCAACATCAGGTCCATCAGAGATGGATTTGCGTCAACTTTGGACTGAACTCAAATTAAATAATCCGCAGTTAGCTTCTTTACGCGAATCTTATTTATCGGCTAAAGCGACCGTTCCACAAATTGCTGCTCCGGCAAACCCACAGATTGGATTGGTGTGGTCGGGTATGCCACCGAATTCACCTTTTGCGTTAGGAGGGGCTAATGCACCATCGCCTCAGAACCCTACGGGTGTCAGTAGTAACAACTCTATTTCTTTTGCACAACCATTTCAGTTTCCAGGCAAGAAGACTTTGGCTTCTGAGATTGCCAATACCAATGCCGAAGCCTTGTTAGCGCAGAGTGAAGCAACCTATTTGCAATTGGGCGCGCAACTATCTTCTTTATTTTTTGGTGCGCTAGCCTCACAAAAGCAGTTGCAAGTGTTGAGAGATTCGGTTGTTCGCTTGGAAATGATTAAGGGCGTAGCAAAAGCGCGATATTCCAATAATGCCGCCGCTTATGTTGAATACCTCAATGCACAAGTAGCCCAAAGTGCAGCACAGGCAGATCAATTTAATGCCGAGCGTCAGTTAGATGTAGCAATTAAAAGTATTAATACCTTAGTGGGTCGTCACGCTAGAGAAAAACTAGTCTTGCGTGCTGATGTTCGTCGCGCTCTCAGTAACGTGCCAACACTTTTGGAATTAGAAGATTATGCAGAGACAAGTCATCCATCGCTGAAGAGCTCTTCTTTACAGCTTGAAGCAGCTCGTAAAGGTGTCGACCTTGCTAAGAAAGCTTACTTGCCTGACTTTCAGGTGATCGGTTCTTCCTATACCCCGCGCGGCCCATTTGCTGCTAATAACGGCGCCATGTTTTATCAATTGGAATTCGACCTCATCATTCCCCTCTATTTCTTTACCAAAGAAAAGTACGGAGTGGAGCAGGCGCAACGTAGTCAAGCGGCAGCAGAGGCAGGCAATATTTCCAATCGTCAGCAAATTGTCTTGGGCGTCAATACTGCCTACGCTGTTTATGAGCAAGCTAGAAATCAAACTCAGTTTTTGAGGGATCGCCAAGTACCTCAGGCAGATGCAGCCTACAAGGTGGGCTTAACCCAATACTCTAATAATGGCCAAGGATTCAATGATTTGTTGATTGCGCAGACGCAACTGCGTAATTTAGAGATTGCATTGGCGCAGGCTGAGAGTAATCTAATGCAAGCGCAGGCTGTTTTGTATGTTTCCGCTGGCAAAGAACCTTTTTAAGGAGTAGTTTTGATCGCTAAGTTTCTCTCGCATTTGAAAAGTCTTTATGAGAAGGTCAAGCCGCACCTTCATAAAGCCGCGCACCACTTATCGCATCGTTCGCAACTCGCACTCGCTGGTTTAGCTGGCTTGTACTGGAATCTGAGTCCAACTAACCGTTACCGTGTTCGCTTAGCTGCATTTGCCTTTGCCATTCTTTCACTTGGAATTGTGGTGGGACGTGTTACGAACGTAAATCGTAATGTCAAAATTGAAACCTCAGATAAAGCCCTTAAGGTTGAAAAAAGCGGTGTGTTGGAATTAAAGCTTCCTGGGGTTAAGCTCAATCCGGAGATCTATATTTTTCAATCTGCTGAAAAAGTTCAGGTACCGGTCGATATTAGAGTTCCAGGGCGCCTAGCATTTAATGCAGAACGATCCAAAGTCATTTCGGCGCGTGCGCCAGGCAGGGTAGAGCGTATTTATGCTTTTGATGGCGCTCAAGTCAATGTTGGCTCACCAGTTGTCGAGTTGTATAGCCCGGATTTTATTTCTGCTCAACAAGAGTATTTGCTTTCATCCAAAATTGCTAAAGTTTTGATGAACAACAAAGCCATGACTGATTTGTTGGATGATGCGCATTTCACGCAAGAAGCTGCCGCCAACCGAATGCGAAATCTTGGTGCTAGCGATGGCGATGTGAAGGCGATTGAAACTTCAGGTAAGACTCAGGCTAATTTAGTAATGCGCTCGCCCCTCAAAGGTGTTGTGGTTAAGCGTAACGTAGAGCCAGGCGCTGCTGTTAGCGCAGGTGACGTGTTGGCCACTTTGGCAGATCCAAAGCATTTGTGGTTCTTGGGAAATGTCTTTGAGCAAGATTTTCGGATGATTAAGCAAGGTCAAAAAATTGTTTTACAACTTGAGGCTTATCCCGATAAAGAATTTGTGGCTTACGCAAATTACATTGCACCAACCATTGATCCGCAAACGCGCGCCTTGTTAATTCGTGCAGATGTTGAAAACACGGATGATCTATTACGTCCTGATATGTTTGCTTCTGCACGGCTAACTACTGGCACGGCTGATGCGATTGTGGTGCCACAGTCTGCAATTGTGCGCATACGTGAAGCACGCTATGCCATCATCAAAGTTGGTGATGAGACATTCCGTCGTGTCCCTGTAAAAGGTTACGACCTCAATAGCAAGAGCTTTGCTATTACTGAAGGTGTTGAGCAAGGCTGGAAAATACTTGCTGAAGGTGCTGTGTTGTTGAATGACCGCTTTGCCAAGCAGGAGGACTAAGTGAGCGTTTTCACCTCCTTTATTCGAGGGGTTGTTGAGAAGCGCGTGCTTGTCATCTTTGCTTCGATCGTATTACTTGGGCTGGGGATGTTCAGCTTGAGCAAGCTGCCAATTCAGCCATACCCTGGCGTTGCGCCACTGACGATTCAGGCGATTTCGCAATGGCCTGGTAGAAGCACTACCGAGGTAGAGCAGCAAGTCACCATTCCAGTTGAAAATGCCTTAGCGGGTATCCCAGGTTTACAGGCATTCCGCTCCGTTTCATTATTTGGCCTTTCTGTCGTTACTCTCAAATTTAACGACACGACCGATTCATTTAAGGCTCGCCAGATTTTTATTACTAATCTGGGTAAAGTTGATTTTCCAGTTGGGGTAAGTTCTAGCATTAGCCCTGACTCTGATGCTACTGGCGAGATCATGCGCTATGAAGTGCGCTCAGATTACGCATCATCCACGCAGCTCAAGACATTGCAAAACTATGAGATCTATAAAGAGCTCAAACAAACACCAGGTGTAGCTGACGTCTCATCATTTGGCGGTAAAGTTCGCCAATATCAAGTGATTGTGAGCCCAGAGAGTTTGCAGGCCAAAGGGGTTTCTGTAACGCAGATGATTGCGGCCTTGACCAATGCCAATAGCAATGCGGGTGGCGGCTTATTGCCCGCAGGGGAGCAGCAGTTTGTCGTACGCGGAGTTGGCCTACTTAAAAATATTGAAGACATCAAGCAAGTCGTAATTACCATCAATAATGGTGTGCCGATTCGGGTGGGGGATGTCGCTAGGGTGGAGATTGGTAATGCACCTCGTCTTGGCATGTTCCAATTTAATGAAAATCCTGACTCAGTAGAAGGAATTGTGTATTTGCGTCGTGGTGAGAATGCCACTGAGGTTTTGGCTCGCGTACACAATACTGTGAACAACATTAATAGACATGTGCTGCCACCTGGTATTGAAGTAAAACCTTTTTATGACCGCCAAGTGTTGCTCGATATCACAATTGGTACTGTTAAGCACACACTCTTTTTTGGTATCTCTTTGGTATTGGGGGTGTTGTTCTTCTTCTTAGGTAACTTGCGTGCAGCGGCAGTAGTTGCGGCAGTGATTCCTTTGGCGCTATGTGTGTCATTTATCCAGATGCATTTGTGGAGCGTTCCAGCAAATCTGATTTCTTTAGGCGCTATTGACTTTGGGGTGATCGTTGATTCGGCCGTCATTTTGACTGAAAACGTCATGCGACACTTAGAAGAGGGCGGCAAGCGCTTAAATCAAAGCATCATCTTGGCTACCAGTGAAGTGCAGCGCGCCATGATTTATTCAACGGGCATCATCATTGTCGCTTACTCACCATTGTTCTTTATGGGCGGTGTCGAAGGCATTATTTTTAAGCCGATGGCCTTTACGATGGGCTTTGCTTTAATTGCTGCCATGGTCTTAAGTCTGACCTTTTTGCCGGCCATGGTCTCCTTGGTGTTTGGTGAAAACCTTGCTCACAAGCCACCAGCATTTATTACCAAGATTTTAAATAGCTATAAGCCACTCCTTAGAAAATGGATGGATCGCCCGTTAACTGTCTTTTCAGTGGCAGTATTTGTGTTGGGTATCACGCTCTTGAGCATGACTCGACTGGGAACAGCCTTCTTGCCGACCTTAGAAGAAAATAATATTTGGTTGCGTGTGACCCTACCTAACACAGTAGATCTGGATTATTCGGTGAAGGTCGCAAATCAACTTCGCGAAACCTTCTTAAAGCAGCCAGAAATTGATAAGGTTGCTGCGCAGATTGGTCGCCCTGATGATGGTACGGACTCAACAGGTGTATTTAACCAAGAGTATGGCTTGTATTTAAAGAGCCCTGAGAATATGCCTGCTGGCTCAACCAAGAAGGACTTGATCACCAATTTAGAAACAGAGCTAAACAAGATCCCTGGCATTACTTATAGCTTCTCGCAATATATTCAAGATAACGTGAATGAGGCTTTATCTGGCGTGAAGGGTGAAAACTCAGTCAAGATTTACGGTACTGATCTTGAAGTCTTGGATCAAAAAGCCCATGAGGTCATTGATCAACTCAAGAAGGTGCGCGGCGTAGCCGATGAAGGCATCCTAAAAGAATTAGGTCAACCAACGCTCAATATTCAGATTGATCGTGACCGTGCTGCGCGTTACGGCATCAACGTGAGCGATATCCAAACGGTTGTGGCCAACGCGATTGGTGGCGCCGCAGTGACAAACTTGCTTGAAGATGAAAAGACCTTCGGTATTGCGATTCGTTTAAATGAAGGTAGTCGTAACGACGTGGCTGATATTGGGCGCTTATTAGTCGATTCTCCTGATGGAAAATCTATCCCCTTATCGATGGTGGCTACCGTTCAACTGACTGATGGTCCTTTCTTTATCTATCGCGAAGCAGGTAAGCGTTACATCGCCATTAAATTTAGCGTACGTAACCGTGACTTGGGTAGCGCTGTTGAAGACGCGCAATTCTTAGTAGAGAAAAACATTACTCTGCCGCCAAACTATTCGATTAGCTGGGATGGTCAGTTCAATCAAATGAAGCAAGCGCAGAAAAAGCTGATGCTGATTGTGCCTTTAGCTTTGATGGGTATCTTCCTGCTGTTAGTAAGCGCCTTTGGCAACTTCAGGGATGCCTTCATTGTGATGATTAATGTGCCTTTCGCTGCAATTGGTGGCGTCATTGCTTTGCACTTGGCTGGGGAGACCTTAAGTATTTCCGCATTCTTTGGTTTCTTGTCGCTCTTTGGTATTGCGATTCAGGATGGTGTTATCTTAATTTCATTTATTAATAAGACGGCAGCCACTGAACATGGGCAGATGAAAGATGTGATGGTGGAAGGCGCTGCATTGCGTGTACGACCAGTATTAATGACAGCCATGTTGTCCGGCTTAGGTCTTTTGCCTGCGGCCTTATCGCATTCCATCGGTTCAGAAGCGCAGCGCCCATTGGCTCTGGTCATTGTGGGCGGTATGGTGACAACGACGATTTTGACACTCTTGGTATTGCCAGTCATTTACGGTTGGTTTAGAGCGCGCGCTTTACCCCCAGTCAATAATATTTAAGAAGATCGAAAGCGTAATGTCCTTATGAGTAATCATCAGCCCCATATATTGGTTTCAAACGATGATGGCTATCTTGCTCCAGGCCTCTTAGCTTTAGTTGAGGCTGTTCGTCCTTTGGGTCGCATTACTGTCATTGCTCCGGAGCAAAATCATAGTGGCGCTTCAAACTCACTTACGCTTTCTCGTCCGCTCTCGATTCACCGAGTTGCAGGTGGAGATCGCGATGGATTCTTTTTCATCAACGGCACTCCTACTGATTGTGTGCACGTTGCAATGACTGGTTTCTTAGATCAAAAGCCTGACCTGGTTATTTCTGGTATCAATCAAGGTGAGAACATGGGTGAGGATGTTCTGTACTCAGGCACTGTGGCAGCAGCCGTGGAAGGTGTGATGTTTGGAGTGCCCGGCATTGCTTTTTCCCAAATTGATCGCGGCTGGAATCGTATTGAAGATGCTGCCAAAGCGGCACATGACATCGTTGCGCAAATGTTGGTATCCAATCTGGCTAGCCCACAGTTAGCGCGCCAAGATGGGGCTGCAACGCTACTTAATGTCAATATTCCGAATCGTCCTTACGCCGACCTTTATCGCTGGCGAGTCACGCGTTTGGGTAATCGTCACCATTCTCAACCGGTAGTCGTGCAAGATAGCCCACGCGGCGAAAAGATCTATTGGATTGGGGCTGCTGGGGACGTCAAAGATAACTCTGAGGGTACTGACTTTCATGCGATTGATGAAGGCTGTATTTCGATTACGCCAATGCAATTGGATCTCACCCACCATGCGCGCTTAGCAGCGATGCGTGCCAATGGTTGGGATCGCGGTTGAAGGCTCCTACAGAACGTTTCGCTGCATATCGACAAGCATTAGCAGCAAAGGTCCATGCAGGAGGTATCAAGCACGGCAAAACGCTAGAGGCTATTGCGACAGTGCCACGTCATGCGTTTATGGATGCGGGTTTACATGCGCAGGCTTATGAAGATTCTGCGCTTCCCATAGGACATCAGCAAACGATTTCTAAGCCATCAGTTGTCGCACGCATGATTGAGTTGCTCCATAAGCCTAGACAAAAATTGGGCAAAGTGCTCGAGATTGGCACAGGATGTGGCTATCAGGCAGCAGTTCTGAGCTTGCTTGCGGAGGAGGTCTATTCCATTGAGCGAATTCGTCCTTTGCATGACATGGCTCGCGCCAAGTTACGACCTTTTCGGATCAACAATCTACGCTTAATTTATGGCGATGGGATCTTGGGTTTGCCTCAAGCTGCTCCATTTGACGGTATTATTTTGGCCGCTGCCGGACTGGGTATCCCTGATGCTTTATTGGATCAGTTGGCTATTGGAGGCCGTTTAGTCGCCCCAGTGGCTAGAAATGAAAAGGAGCAGCAATTGGTCCTAGTCGAAAGAATGAGTTCCCAGCGCTATCAAAGGACTGTGCTGGACGAGGTCTTTTTTGTCCCCTTACAATCAGGGGTAGTATGAAACGCTTATTTCTATCCATGCCCAATTCTTTTTCTAAATCCACCGTCCTAATATTTGTTAGCGCTTCTTTGGTGCTGATGGCGGGTTGTTCTTCCACCCGCACTAAACCAGCCACCGTAACGGATCGCAGTGCTGGTTCAGCGTCTAGCTCCAATGAGCCAGCGCCTCCTGGTTACTATCGAGTGAAGAAGGGCGATACCTTAGCCAGAATTGCTTTGGATAATGGTCAGGCGCCACGTGATGTCGCCCAGTGGAATAGTGCAGCTAATCCAAGCTTCAATCCCAATGTGATTGAGGTGGGAGACTTAGTTCTGGTTAAACCACCAGCAAGTGCTAAAGCCAGTAAGTCCATTGAAGTCAAGACGATTGCTCCAGATAAGGCTGATGCTCCTAAAGCAGATGCTAGCAAAACACCCGCAAGCAAACCTGAAATGGTTGCTGAGCCTGGTATTCGATTGTCTTGGCCCGCAAAAGGCAAAGTGACTGATGAGTTCAGCGATAAAAACAAAGGAATTGATATTGCCGGTAAGGTGGGTGAATCTGTTCAGGCAGCATCTGATGGCAATGTGGTTTATGCGGGCAACAGTTTGCGTGGTTACGGAAATTTAATCATCATTAAGCACGACAATACTTACCTTACCGCTTACGCACATAACAGCAAACTCTTGGTGAAAGAGGGTGACAACGTACGTAAAGGGCAGAAGATTGCAGAGATGGGTGATACCGATACCAATTCTCCAAAACTGCATTTTGAGTTACGCGTTAACGGTAAGCCAGTCAACCCTACACCTTACTTACAGTAAGCGGCCATGGCCACAGTTCTTGTTTTTGATATTGAAACGATTCCAGATGTGGCGGGGCTGCGCCGTCTAGAAGATTATCCCGATACCATGAGCGATGCCGAGGTTGCTGCAAAAGCAATGGCTGAGCGCGCTGCAAAAACGGGTAGCGAATTTCTGCCGCTGTTTTTGCAAAAGATTGTGGCAATCTCCTGCGTGATTCGCAGAACCACGAAAGAGGGCACACCCCAAATTAAGGTGGGAACTCTAGGTACTCCGCAAGATGATGAGAAGGTGCTGGTTCAAGCATTCTTTGATTTAATTGAAAAGTACACCCCCCAGCTAGTGTCCTGGAATGGCAGCGGATTTGACTTGCCAGTACTTCACTATCGCGCCTTGGCCAACCATATTCAAGCGCCTCGCTATTGGGAAATGGGTGAAAGTAAAGAAGCGGATAGCCGTGACTTTAAATGGAACAACTACATCAGTCGTTATCACATGCGCCATCTCGATATGATGGATTTACTCGCCAAATTTAATGGCAGAGCCAATGCGCCATTAGATGGCTTAGCAAAGCTCTGCGGCTTTCCGGGAAAGATGGGAATGGATGGTAGTCAGGTCTGGCCCGCTTATCAAGAAGGCAAGATTGATGACATCCGTCGTTATTGCGAAACCGATGTAGTCAATACCTATCTCATGTATTGCCGCTTTCAATTGCTACGAGGCGGCTTCTCTTTAGAAGAGTATCAAGAAGAGATCACTTTTGTAAAAGCCTATTTAGAAAAAGAATCTAAAGAGCCCAATGGCGGTCAATGGCAAGAATATCTCCTAGGTTTTTCTGCGGATGCGTAGAGGGGATAAGCCAGTCAACATTGTGGTGACTGAGCCAGTACAAGTTGAATCACTCGATCTAGATGCCCAAGGCATTGCCCGCTTAGCCCCCAATGAAGAGGAGCTTCTTCAAGGGCAAAGCGGCAAAGTAGTGTTTATTCAAGGGGCTTTGCCTACCGAGCGAGTCACTTACATCATTACTCGAGACAGGGCCCGTTTTAGTAAAGCTAAAGTCTTGGATATTCTCAAGCCCGCAGTGTTTAGGGCAACACCCAAATGCAAAGCTTTTGGTGTTTGTGGTGGTTGCACGATGCAGCATCTCGATATTCGGGCGCAAGTTGCGATGAAGCAGCGCGTTCTCGAAGACGACTTACAGCATATTGCCAAAGTCAAACCACTAGAAATTTTACGACCGATGGGTGGCCCCACTTGGGAATATCGCCATCGCGCTCGCTTAAGTGCAGTAAACAGATCGATTAAAAAAGGGACTGTCCTCATTGGGTTTCATGAAGGTAAGAGCGGCTACGTGGCCGATATGACTGCTTGTGAGATTTTGCCAAAACACGTTTCTGATTTACTCCCAGCGATGCGCAAATTGGTGATGGGTTTATCGATTGTGGATCGCATGCCGCAAATTGAAGTGGCAGTAGGGGAACCAGAAGATCCCTTGTCAGATGATCCAAAAAAATTAAAGCCTGTTACCGCATTGGTATTTCGTAACCTGCAAGCTTTAACCGCCGCTGATGAGCAGCTCTTAAGGGACTTTGCAGACCAGCATCAAGTCTGGATCTGGCTACAACCCAAGGGGATTGAGACGGTGGCGCCGTTTTATCCGCAGACTGGCAAGCTTTGCTACCGTCTACCTGAGTTTGAAATCGAAATGCCATTTAAACCTGCCGACTTTACGCAGGTAAATCATATGATGAATCGCGCGCTGGTGAGTAGGGCGATTCGTTTGTTAGAAGTGAAAGAAACGGATCGTGTGCTTGATCTGTTTTGCGGGATTGGTAATTTCACATTGCCACTTGCCAGAAGAGCGAAGGAAGTTTTGGGTATAGAAGGATTGGAAACTTTAACAACTCGTGCAAAAGCCAATGCACAACATAATGGCTTAGATGCTAAAGCGAGTTTCATGCAAAGTGATTTGTTTTTAACCACCCCCCAAACCATTTCTTCTTGGGGAAAAGCAGAGCGTTGTTTAAT
>CAILON010000388.1 GCA_903835865.1 uncultured beta proteobacterium | reverse complement strand
CTGCTACCCGTAAACCTTTGCCGCCGCCACCAGCAGAAGCTTTAATCATGACAGGGTAGCCAATGCCCTGGGCAATCTTTACGGCTTCTTCTGTTGTCGCAATCGCTTCATTATGGCCAGGGATGGTATTTACCTTAGCCTCTAATGCCAATTTCTTCGAAGCAATCTTGTCACCCATTGCAGCAATCGATTGGTATTTTGGCCCGATGAAGACAATGCCCTCTTCTTCGCAACGTTTTGCAAATTGCTCATTTTCAGATAAAAAGCCATATCCCGGATGCACAGCTTCAGCACCAGTATCTTTACAGGCCTGAATAATGCGATCCATTAGCAAATAAGATTCACGGGATGGTGCTGGCCCAATACAAACTGCTTCATCAGCAATTTGCACATGGCGCGCTTCCTTATCTGCCTCTGAATAAACAGCCACTGTTTTGATACCCATCTTTTTGGCAGTCTTCATCACACGACAAGCGATCTCGCCGCGATTGGCAATCAAAATTTTCTTAAACATTTTCGTAGTCATAATTTATCAGCGCCTTTACAGAGGAATATTGCCGTGTTTACGCGCAGGATTCTTTAAGTCTTTATCTTTAAGCATTGCTAAAGAACGGGCAATGCGTTTGCGAGTTTCGTGAGGAAGTATCACGTCATCGATATAGCCGCGACGACCCGCTACAAATGGATTGGCAAACTTAGCCTTGTATTCTGCTTCGCGAGCCGTGATTTTGACGGGATCTGATTTTTCTTCGCGGAAGATAATTTCCACAGCGCCCTTAGGGCCCATGACAGCGATCTCAGCAGATGGCCAAGCAAAATTAACATCACCACGCAAATGTTTAGAGGCCATCACGTCATAAGCACCCCCGTATGCTTTACGGGTAATTAAAGTTACTTTAGGAACCGTACAGTCTGCATAGGCATAGAGTAATTTCGCACCATGCTTAATAATGCCCCCGTATTCTTGAGCGGTACCTGGCATAAAGCCTGGCACATCTACTAAGGTCACTACGGGAATGTTGAAAGCATCGCAGAAACGCACAAAACGCGCCGCCTTAATAGAGGCCTTAATATCTAAACACCCAGCTAGTATTAACGGCTGATTGGCAACAATCCCGATGGAGCGCCCTTCCATACGAGCAAATCCGATCACAATATTTTTGGCGTAGTCTGGCTGTAGCTCAAAGAATTCACCATCATCAACAATCTTTTCAATCAACTCTTTCATGTCATAGGGCTGATTTGGATTGGAGGGTACTAAAGTATCCAAAGAAAAATCTGGCTCTTCAGTGCGGTTAGCGCCTTTAATGAGTGGTGGTTTTTCGCGATTAGATAATGGCAAGTAATTGAAAAAGCGCCTGAGCATCATGATTGCATCTACATCGTTGTCAAATGCGAGATCACATACGCCCGAAATAGTAGAGTGGGTTACAGCGCCACCTAACTCTTCTGCAGTTACATCTTCATGCGTTACCGTCTTAACCACTTCGGGACCGGTCACAAACATATAGGAACTGTCTTTCACCATAAAGATAAAATCAGTCAATGCCGGTGAATACACTGCACCACCAGCCGATGGGCCCATGATCAAAGAAATCTGCGGAATTACACCAGAGGCAATGACATTGCGCTGGAAAATTTCAGCATAGCCACCCAAAGAAGCAACACCCTCTTGAATACGAGCACCACCAGAGTCATTAAGACCAATGACGGGCGCACCCACCTTTAGTGCTTGATCCATGATCTTGCAAATCTTTTCAGCATGAGCTTCAGATAAGGAACCGCCTAGTACAGTAAAGTCTTGTGAAAATACAAACACCAGACGACCGTTAATCATTCCATAACCAGTAACAACACCGTCTCCCGGAACAGTTTGATCGCCCATACCGAAGTCATGACAACGGTGCTCTACAAACATATCCCATTCTTCAAAGGTGCCAGCATCAAGCAAAAGCTCGATTCGCTCACGAGCAGTCAATTTCCCTTTTGCATGCTGTGCCTGTATCCGCTTCTGCCCGCCACCCAATCGGGCAAGCTCACGCTTGGCTTCCAGCTGTTGAATGATTTCCTTCATTTCTGCTCCTTAGAAAAATTCATGACCCATGGACTCGAGAAGTCGCCTTGCGGCTACTGAAGCAGCCATGGTTCCTTGATTTACTTGGGCGATCAAGCTTGGTAAAAGCTCTTGTACCGCCACATTATTACGAAATGCACTCTTTAAACCAGCATCAATCCGGTCCCACATCCATGCGCCGGCCTGCTGTTTGCGTCGCGTATCAAATTTGCCATTGGCCTTTTGTAGACTTTGAAAATGCATCACTTTCTCCCAAAGCTCAGGTACGCCCTTGCCTTCAAGTGCGCTTAATGTCATCACTGTCGGATGCCAAAACTCTTGATCATGCGATGCATGGTCAGGGTTACCTTGAAAGCCTAGCAATCGCAATGAACTGGTAATGAATAATTGAGCACGCATAGCAGCGTCTGGATCAATATCTACCTTATTAATCACGATTAAATCGGCGATCTCCATGACCCCTTTTTTGATTGCCTGCAAGTCATCGCCAGCATTAGGCAATTGAAGCAATACAAACATATCAGTCATTCCCGAGACTGCAATTTCACTCTGCCCAACACCAACCGTTTCAACTATTACTACATCAAACCCAGCAGCCTCAGCCACCAACATGGCTTCACGGGTTTTTTCAGCAACACCACCTAAGGTAAGCGAGGAAGGACTTGGACGAATAAAAGCATTCTCCAGAACGGATAAACGCTCCATTCGCGTTTTATCACCCAAGATAGATCCACCCGATAAGCTAGATGAAGGGTCAATCGCCAATACGGCAACACGATGCCCCTTCTCAATGAGATAAAGGCCTAATGTTTCAATTAAGGTAGATTTGCCGACACCGGGAACACCAGAAATCCCAATACGAAATGATTTACCCGTTTTGGGCAACAAAGTATTTAACACATCATCTGCACGCTTGCGGTGATCCATGCGCGTTGATTCAAGCAAGGTAATAATCTTCGCGAGCGCACGTCGCTGCAAGAGCGACGGCGGACCCACGAGATCATTGATCAAAGCTTGATCAGCAGCAGTAAGCATGCTTCTTAGCCCGTCCTAGTTAGGCTTAGCGGATTTGCGGATTTGCTCCAAGACATCTTTGGCTGAAGCGGGAATAGGCGTTCCTGGACCATAAATACCCTTAACGCCTGCTTCGTATAGGAATTCATAATCCTGTCTTGGAATAACACCACCCACAAATACGATGATGTCATCAGAACCTTGCTTTTTCAATTCAGCAATGATGGCGGGAACCAGAGTTTTATGTCCCGCTGCTAGTGTTGAAATCCCCAGTGCATGAACATCGTTTTCAATTGCTTGGCGAGCACACTCCTCTGGAGTTTGGAATAAAGGCCCAATATCGACGTCAAAACCCAAATCAGCAAATGCAGTTGCAACAACTTTTGCACCGCGATCATGACCATCTTGTCCCAATTTTGCAATCATCACGCGTGGACGACGTCCAAAGTCTTTTGCGAAATCCGCAATCTCAACTTTTAGATTTTCCCAACCTTCAGCAGAATCATAAGCAGCAGCGTACACACCAGTCACCTTTTGAGTATCGGCGCGATGGCGCCCGTAAACTTTCTCTAAAGCATCAGAAACTTCGCCAACGGTAGCGCGCAAGCGCATCGCATTTACAGCCAATTCCAGCAAATTGCCAGTCTTGTCTTCTGCGGCTTTGGTCATTGCCTCTAATGCGGCCTCTACTTTTTTGGTGTCACGTTTAGCTCTAATCTCTTTAAGACGAACCACCTGACTTTCGCGAACTTTATCGTTGTCAATCATCAAGACATCGACAAGATCCTCTGT
>CAILON010000387.1 GCA_903835865.1 uncultured beta proteobacterium | reverse complement strand
CCAGCCAGCGGCAAGCCTCAGCCAGTCGGCAAAGAGATTGCGAATCACCTCTTTCCTCCAGGCGTAGACTTTCGCATTCCCGTTGTAGGTATTTGCGGTGAAAAAGGAAAAACGCCCGTTGCTGAAATGGTTGCTCACTTCTTGCGCTTAACCAATCTGTATGTTGGCCTCTCATGCAGTAAAGGTTTATTTTTTGGTAACAGAGCAATTGCAAATACCAATGCCTCTAATTGGGAAAATGCTCGCCGCACATTATTGAACCGCGCTGTCGAAGCAGCGGTTGTTGAAAATAATCATCTCTCGATGTTGATCGAAGGTTTAGCTTACGATCGCTGTCAAGTTGGCGTTATTTTAAATGTCGACCCCAAAGCAAACTTCCCTCAGTACGCCATCTATGATGAAGACCAAGTCTTTAGCGTTGTTCGAACACAAATTGATGTAGTCCTACCAAATGGTGTTGGCGTATTAAATGCCGATGATCCAATGGTTGTACAAATGGCCGAGCTATGTGATGGTGAGGTGATCTTCTTTAGCGAAAATCCAGATTCTGATGTGATTAAAACCCATCTGCAAAATGGTGGGCGTGTAGTCTTGGTTGGCAAACAACAAATCACACTTAAATCTGGCAAGCTCGAACAAAAAAATATCCCAGTTCCGTATCACTCTGAATCCAGCGCCGCTTCTCCTTGGAAAGCAATGAATCTTGGGGCTGCCATTGCTGCTGCTTGGGCGCTTGAGATACCATTTAATGTCATTGAAGCTGGTGCAGAAACATTTGTCACCGACACCAACACCGTAGCAGGGGCTTAATTGGAAATTACCCGTATTCGCATGTTGCGTGGCCCCAATTTATGGAGCCGCCATACTTCCCTTGAGGCAATTGTTTCTTGCGACGAGACAGAGCGTTCCATTGATTCCATTCCGCAATTTGAAACTAAGATTCGTGAACGCTTTCCTCAATTGGGCAACATGCGTCGTGGCGGACAAAACGAAGTGTTGTCTCTGGCGCATGCCTTAGAATATGCAGCGCTCGGTTTACAAGCCCAAGCTGGCTCTCCAGTGACCTTTAGTCGTACTGTGCAAACTATTGATCTTGGAGTCTATCAAGTTGTAGTGGAATACATTGAAGAAGTCGTTGGGCGTATGGCCTTTGACTTTGGCTTTGCTCTGATACAAGCCACACTAAACGATGCGCCATTTGATTTGACTGCAGCCCTCTCAGAATTAGAAGCCCTATATGAAGATGTTCGGCTCGGTCCAAGCACAGGCTCCATTGTGGATGCCGCAGTACAACGCAACATCCCTTACCGCCGCATGACTGAAGGCAGCATGGTGCAATTTGGCTGGGGCAGTAAGCAAAAGCGAATTCAGGCTGCAGAAACTAGTGACACGAGTGCCATTGCTGAAGCGATTGCTCAAGATAAAGAGCTCACCAAAAACTTACTCACTGCAGCGGGTGTGTCTGTTCCAATTGGCGAAGTCGTTAACAATGCCGACGATGCGTGGCGCGCTGCCCAGAAAATTGGTGGTCCTATTGTTTTAAAGCCTAAAGATGGTAACCAGGGTAAAGGTGTGGTTGCCAATATCCAAACCGAAGCGGAAGTACGCGCTGGGTTTGAGGTGACACAAGCTTTTGGTCGCCACACCATTGTTGAGCGCTACCTTCCTGGCGCCGACTATCGTCTACTTGTAGTGGGTAATCGCCTTTGTGCAGCCGCGCGTCGTGAACCAGCGCAAGTTGTTGGTGATGGCACCCACACAGTGGAGCAATTGGTAGAGATGGAAAATAAAAATCCATTGCGGGGTGATGGCCATGCCACAGCCCTTACCAAAATTCGTTTTGATGATATCGCCCTTGCCCATCTAGCAAGCTCTGGACTATCCCCGCAATATGTTCCCAAAACGGGTGAACGGGTGCTGTTGCGCAATAACGCTAATCTGAGTACCGGAGGTACCGCTACCGATGTCACCGATGATGTTCATCCTGATGTTGCAGCAAGCGCTGTTGCTGCCGCGCAAATGATTGGTCTTGATATTGCTGGCGTGGATATTCTCTGTGAGGCCATTTACAAACCACTCGAGCAGCAAGGTGGAGGCATTGTTGAGGTGAATGCAGCGCCCGGCCTGCGGATGCATTTAAAGCCTTCCTACGGAAAGAGTCGCCCCGTTGGTGAAGACATCATCAATATGATGTTCCCTCGTGGTGAAGATGGTCGTATTCCCGTGGTTGCTGTTACTGGGACCAATGGCAAAACGACCACCGTACGACTGATTTCTCACTTACTAAATGAGACTGGTCTTCGCGTAGGCATGACTGGCACTGATGGTGTCTATATCAATCATCGCATGATTGATACTGGCGATTGCAGCGGTCCGAAGAGTGCGCGCAATGTATTAATGCACCCAGATGTCGATGCTGCAGTTCTTGAGACTGCCCGCGGCGGTTTATTACGCGAAGGTTTGGGCTTTGATCGCTGTGAAGTTGCAGTAGTAACGAATATCGGTGAAGGCGATCACTTAGGCTTGAACTACATTGCTAGCGTAGAAGATTTAGCAATTCTTAAGCGCGTCATCGTGCAAAACGTAGCCCCTACTGGAGCCGCTGTATTGAATGCAGCTGATCATATCGTGGTGAAAATGGAGGACAAATGTGCTGGACGCGTGATCTTCGTTGCCCAAAATCAGCATCACCCCGTGATTGCCGCACACCGCGCTAAGAAT
>CAILON010000386.1 GCA_903835865.1 uncultured beta proteobacterium | reverse complement strand
GGGTAAGATGCTCATGCTCTTTGACGATAAAGGCTTTGACCGCCTCTCCGGTATCGTCATCAGGTGTGCCGACTACAGCGCACTCTAAGATTCCGGGCATTAAAGATAAGACTTCCTCTACTTCGCTCGGAAATACTTTAAAGCCAGACACGATAATCATATCTTTTTTGCGATCGATAATCTTGACATAACCATCAGCATCCATCATGCCAATATCGCCTGAACGAAAGTAACCATCTGCAGTAAATACATTGTGCGTTTCTTCTGGCATATTCCAGTACTGGGTCATGACCTGAGGGCCTCGAATACAGATCTCACCAACCTGCCCTAAAGGAACCTCTATATCACTCTCTCCCAAAATCACGACCTCGGTACCTGGCACCGGTAAACCGACATGCCCTGTAAAGCCATGTATTAGCGGAGTATTAACGCAAGCTACCGGAGACGTTTCTGAAAGACCATAACCCTCAGCGATGGGAATGCCAGTCAATTTTTGCCACTCATCAGCCACTACTTTTTGCATCGCCATGCCACCGCCAATGGTTACTAATAAATTGGGGAATGTGATTTTTGAAAATTCAGGATGGTGAATCAAGGCATTAAAGAGCGTATTTACGCCAGGGAAGATATGAATATTGGGATGGGATTTAAGAAGTTTTATAAAGCCTGGAATATCACGAGGATTGGGAACCATGATCAGCATCCCGCCTTTGCGCGCGCCAAATACTGCGCAGGCTGTCAGCGCAAAGATGTGATACAGAGGCAAAGCGCATAAAAAGACCAGTTGCTCAATATATTTTCCTTTGAGCCCAGGTTCAAGCCATAACTCGATTTGTTTTGCATTGGCCAATATATTTTGATGCGATAGGACGGCGCCTTTAGAAACGCCTGTAGTTCCGCCCGTGTACTGCAAAAAGGCAGGGTCATCTGCGGAAATTCTTGGCCTTATAAAATGAATGCCCGCCCCAATGTGAAGTGCTTCTTTAAATCGAATACTCTGAGGAAGACTCCATTGAGGAACGGCCTTTTTAATATGGCGAACTACAAAGTCCACCACCACCCCCTTAAAGCCAATGAATTCACCCAAACTCGTAACAATGGTCTTTTTGACAGAGGCTTGCTTCGCAATCTTTTGATATACGTGGGCAAAATTTTCCAAAATGATTAATACAGAAGCGCCACTATCTTTCAGTTGGTATTCCAACTCTCTAGCGGTGTACAGGGGATTGACATTCACCACTACAAAACCCGCACGCAAGACACCCATCATCGCTATCTGAAACTGGATCACATTGGGTAGCATGATGGCAATACGTGATCCGGGCTCAAGCTCCAAGGATTGCAAGTAAGCTGCAAAATGTTTTGATTGAGAATCCAATTCTCGGTAAGTCATAAACTTCCCGAGATATTCACAAGCATTGCGTGTTGGAAAGTTCGCAAAGGACTCTTCAAACATCTCCACCAAGGAGGCGTAGGAAGACTGACCTAAGGCGTGTGGAACACCCTCAGGATAGCTTTTTAGCCATGGCTTACTGGGATTGGTCATAGTACAAGCTTGTATAGGTATTTTTTATATTACCGCCAAGTATAGATCTCACTAAGTTCATTCTAAACATTGATTTAGGACGCCTGCCAAAACAGAATATGACCTAAAAATGAAAAAAGCCCCCTTTGCAGAGGGCTTCCATATATCTACAAATAATTAGAAGCGGTAACCAATACCAACTATCAGATCAGTTCCCGTACCCTTAATGGAATTGCTCACAGAAGTGCCGGTGGTGGTCGTAGCTGAGGCTGTTTGGCTGCCATAAGATGCGTAATTTAACTCACCAAAGCCATACCATTGAGCATTGATCATCTGTTTATAGCCTAGGCCCACAGTAACCCCAGTTAAGCTAGTGGTGTTGTAGGCCAGAATTGGTGAAGATAGACCAATCGTTGCGCCGGTATAGCCAATCTTCAAATAGGCCAAACGGTCTTTATCAATCACATATCCAGGGCTTAAGAAAATGTTGTAAAGATTCTTGATGTTGTAACTAGCATTTGTGGTTCCGACAACGCTCCCGTTATATAAAGTATTCAATGTGCCTGTCGCGGATGAGCTGGCACCAGGGTAGTAAGTCGCTCCAATACCCAATACATAACTCTGATTAATACCAAAGTTATAACCCGCGGCCAAACTAACTAAACCAGTATTAATATTATTAACGTTAGTGGCGGAAGTTGTTCCAGCAAGCGTTGCAGGAAATGGCGCAGCCCTACCCGTCTTGATAACCGCTGTACCGTTGTCGATTGATGGCGCAAAATTTCCATAACCAACACCAACTTGTCCGTATGCACCTTCCCAGGCATTGGCTTTTGACTGAGCCATTGCACCGGTTGCAGCAAAACCAGTGATAGTAGCAAGTAGTAAGCTAATCTTGATTTTTTTCATGTCTCTTCCGTTTTTTATTACTTATATTTATTTAATGCATCAAGCTAGATCCTAATGAATTTTTGGGTATTTTGGAGCACGGGTATTCCCGAAAAGTAGTCTTTTACTAATGACTAATAATTGGTAACTAGTCATGACAGGATGCTATAAGCATCCCAAAACCTCATTGAGCTTATCTATATAAAGATCATGACCGTGATTTACTTTGCCCTGCCACTCAGCCCCAGAGCTTTCGTTAGCGTCATCAGTGATGTATTTAAACGACTGCCACGGAATACCATGATGGTGTGCAACTGCAGCAATTGCAAATAGCTCCATATCAACCAAATCTACTTTTTCTTGATGAAGCCAATCATCATGAGAATTAACAAAACTATCGCCCGTTCCGCAGATATAAATACCACTGCTGGAGTGATACTTCTCTGGCATGTGGCTATAGGGAGTCTTGCCACGCGGCGCTAAAGGCTCAGCATTCATATCCCTTTGAATGACTGCGCCGATTTCTAGCAAACCATGAATATTGGGATTAATCTTCCCAGCAGTACCAAAATTAATAATTCGAGATGGCTTTAGTTGATGGATCGCATGATAGCTAGCAATCGAGGCATTGATCTTTCCAACACCGGTATACACAATATTGACTCCTGCAGGCAAAGCATCGCGATTGAGCTCTGCCTCGAGGGCGGCGATAATAAGAAGATCGTTTTTCATACTAGAGATTAAAACAGCAAAATGAATTTATTAGATTATCTGCCTGGAGTGCCCGATTTTCCAAAGCCCGGAATCCTCTTTCGAGATATATCTCCATTGCTTGCAAATCCAGCTGCATTTAAAGAGGCCATCCATCAGCTCAATACCTTAGCCCGAGAGTTCGATTACACCCATATTCTTGGTATTGAATCAAGAGGATTCATCTTTGGATCAGCCCTAGCCCATCATGCCCATAAAGGCCTGGCCTTAGCTCGTAAACCCAATAAATTACCCTTAGCCACCCATCGAGAATCTTATGGCTTGGAGTACGGTGCAGACTCTTTAGAAATTCAGCAATCGACGATCCCTTCAGGGGCTAAAGTTCTTTTATTGGATGATGTTTTAGCGACTGGTGGAACCTTGATAGCGGCCGACAAGTTGATTCGCAGTGCAGGTTTTGAGGTAGTTGGTGCGCTCACCCTATTGGAAATAAAAATTCTCAATGGCAGTGCGCTTTTAAATCAATATCAAATCATCAACAGATCAGTACTAAAAACTTAGATAAGGTGCTTTGCACTTTTGATGAGCCTCACAGCGCCCCAGCCAACAGCTAATACTCTGCTAGCCAGTTTGGGTTTGTAATGAGCAAGTGCAGTAAAGGCCCCAGCGAGTAAAACAGGATTGCCTTTGATGAAATTAAAAATATCTACGCCCTTATCGGCCCAAGATAAAGGTTTTTCCCACGGCTCAAAATGCATTGCAAAATCTTTACGTTCCCGATTAGCCTGATCCTGAAGCTTACGACGACGCAGTTCTAGTTCTGGTAACTTTTGCATCAGCGTGAAAGCTCCTCGCGATCCTTTGCAAACTCTGCAATGGATGCCTCAAAAAGCTTAGGCATAGTAGCAAGTGACTGCCTGATCAGTAAAGCAAGAATGATGCCAATCATCAGAAAGCCACCAGTCAAAAGGCCTAGGGCCAGCATACGATCAGATTCCCAGCTATAAATCACAATCAGAAGAGACAGCATCACTAGACCGAAGAACAAAAAGAAAAGCGCACACACAATCATTACCAAGAGGCTGATAAATTTAGTACGGGCAATTTGCACATCTACTGAAAGCAATTCTAAGCGCGTCTGCGCAATAGAGGCTCCGGTGGCCGCAAGGCTCTTAATAGAAGAAAGTAAATTTTCTTGAGACATATTAGGCTTAGTGACGACGTATCAAGAGGCCAATCAACAAACCTAATCCAGCAGCAACGCCAACGGCCTCCCATGGACTGCGATGAACAAAGTCATCTGCACTTTCTGCCATGACTTTTGCCTTATCCGATAAAGAGCCTTCCAAATTTGAAAGGTTTTCTTTTGCATTGCTGAGAGTATCTATAGCCTTTGAGCGGATGGAGGCGATTGCA
Organism: uncultured beta proteobacterium; assembly: GCA_903835865.1. Classification (GTDB taxonomy): domain Bacteria; phylum Pseudomonadota; class Gammaproteobacteria; order Burkholderiales; family Burkholderiaceae; genus Polynucleobacter. Next base: position 600 of record CAILON010000386.1, on the reverse strand, counting down.
CCATCTTCATGACTTGCCGTTGCCTTAATCAGCGCCTCAGCATCAGCCATGAGGGCCTTAAAATCACCAAGAAGATGCTCTGGGTTAATCTCGTCTGCAACTGTGGTGGTGCTTGATTTTTTAGTGTTCATCATTCTGCCCTTAAACTAATATGAGGTCATTTTAAGCACTTCTACGGTATGAGCCTAATAATAGGATCGTAATACCTGGATTGCCAATTTTGAACTGCTGAAGGTGGGCTTTTAGTCCAGGGCGTCGTTTAACTAGCGACTGATAGGCAGCGCTACCATAGGGAACTTGCTCGCCAAAGTAATATTCGTCGACACGGTCTGAATAGCGATTGTTTTCTAAGGCTTGATGCACTGCTCGCTTTATCTGCCCACCCTCACCTCCTGATCCATAACCATGTATTAGCACTATGGCCTTTATTCCTAAATCAATAGAGCGACGAAGAGTCTGAGTTAGATTTTCTAAGGCATCCTCTACCAGTGGTTGGCCTTGTTTAAGATTAATCTCAATCGTATCTACTGACAATGTGGGTGAGTCCGTTGATCCACAATGCGGACATGAATCAAATACAGGTCGCACATTTCCACACTC
>CAILON010000385.1 GCA_903835865.1 uncultured beta proteobacterium | reverse complement strand
TTCAAGTAGGTCTATTAGGTATTGGCACTGTTGGTGGTGGCGTATTCACTGTTCTCGAGCGTAACCAAGATGAAATTCAGCGCCGTGCAGGTCGTGGTATTCGCATCAACACTGTTGCCGATCTCAATGTAGAGCGCGCCAAAGAGCTTGTTAAAGATCGCGCACAAGTGGTGAGCGATGCTCGTGCCGTAATTAATAACCCAGAAATCGACATTGTTGTTGAGCTCATTGGTGGCTATGGCATTGCAAAAGACTTAGTTTTAGAGGCGATTGCTGCTGGTAAGCACGTTGTTACCGCTAACAAGGCCTTGATTGCAGTTCACGGTAATGAGATTTTCAAGGCAGCCCATGCCAAAGGTGTGATGGTTGCATTCGAGGCTGCAGTTGCTGGTGGCATTCCAATCATTAAAGCTTTGCGTGAAGGCTTAACTGCGAATCGTATCGAATGGATCGCTGGCATTATTAATGGCACAACCAATTTCATTCTTTCAGAAATGCGTGACAAAGGCCTAGACTTTGAAACCGCTCTCAAAGAGGCGCAACGCTTAGGTTACGCAGAAGCTGACCCTACCTTTGATATTGAAGGTGTTGATGCAGCCCATAAAGCAACAATCATGAGCGCTATTGCCTTTGGTATTCCAATGCAATTTGAAAAAGCGCACATTGAAGGCATTACTAAGTTGGCTGCTATTGATATTCGTTATGCAGAACAATTGGGTTACCGCATTAAGTTACTTGGCATTGCCAAGAAAACCAGTACAGGTGTTGAGTTGCGCGTGCACCCAACCTTAATACCTTCTAAGCGTTTGATCGCTAACGTTGAAGGTGCCATGAATGCGGTTCAGGTTTACGGTGATGCTGTAGGAACTACTTTGTACTATGGTAAAGGTGCTGGCTCTGAGCCAACTGCCTCTGCAGTGATTGCAGATTTGGTTGATATCACACGCCTCTTAAGTGCTGATCCCGAGCATCGTGTTCCTTATTTGGCTTTCCAGCCTGATGCGGTTCATGACACACCAGTTTTACCGATTGGGGAAATTACAACTAGCTACTACTTGCGTTTGCGTGTAGCAGACCAAGCAGGTGTATTGGCTGATATCACCAAGATTTTGGCTTCTCACGGTGTTTCCATCGATGCGCTCTTGCAAAAAGAGGCGGACGAGGGTGAAAGCCAAACTGATTTGGTTGCTTTAACTCACGAAACCAAAGAGAAGAGCATGCTTGCTGCTATTAAAGAGATTCAGAATCTCAAAACAGTTGCCGGCGAAGTAGTGAAGATCCGCTTAGAAAATCTTTCTTAGTTTAAATACATGCGTTATCAATCGACACGTGGCAATAGTCCGCAACAATCTTTCTTAGAAATTCTGTTGGGCGGTTTGGCTCCAGATGGCGGCTTGTATTTGCCGACACAATATCCAAAGGTCACGGCGGCTCAACTAGATTCATGGCGTGGCCAGTCTTATGCCGATCTCGCATACGAGATATTGAGTTTGTATTGCGATGACATTCCTAAGGATGACTTGCGTGCGCTGGTGCATAAAACATATACCGAACAGGTATATTGCAATGGGCGCCCCCAAGACAATGCCAAAGACATAACACCTTTACATTGGTTTGGCGCAGAACATGGCACGCGTATTGGACTTCTCAGCCTGTCGAATGGTCCAACACTGGCATTCAAAGATATGGCAATGCAGTTGCTGGGAAATCTTTTTGAATACGCCTTAAAGCGCGCTGGACAAGAATTGAATATTTTGGGTGCTACCTCTGGTGATACTGGTAGCGCTGCTGAGTACGCCATGCGTGGCAAGGCGGGCGTCAAAGTATTTATGTTGTCTCCGCGCGGCAAGATGAGCGCATTTCAATCGGCCCAGATGTATTCCTTGCAAGATCCCAATATTTTTAACTTAGCTGTGGCAGGTGTATTTGACGACTGCCAGGATATTGTTAAGGCGGTAAGTAATGACCTCACCTTTAAGGCAAAAAACCAAATTGGTACGGTGAACTCGATCAACTGGGGCCGTGTTGTGGCGCAGGTGGTGTATTACTTCCAAGGTTATTTATTGGCCACAAAAACAAGTTCAGAAAAAGTATCTTTCACAGTTCCATCTGGTAACTTTGGCAATGTCTGTGCTGGTCATATCGCACGCATGATGGGATTGCCAATCGAGCATTTAATTGTGGCAACCAATGAAAATGATGTATTAGATGAATTCTTTCGCACTGGCATTTATCGTGCGCGTAAGTCCGCTGAGACGCTACACACATCTAGTCCATCCATGGATATCTCCAAAGCGAGTAACTTTGAGCGCTTTGTATTTGACTTTATGGGTCAAGACGGTATTGCAACGGCCGCCATGTTTAAGAAAGTGGATGAGACTGGTGGCTTTGACATCTCAAAAGATGCTGTATTCAAAGAGCTTGGTAAATATGGTTTCCAATCTGGTCGTAGCACCCATGCCAATCGTTTGGAAACCATTCGTGATATTGAAAAGCAATATGGTGTGATGATTGACACGCACACAGCTGATGGCGTCAAGGTTGCCCGTGAGCACTTGCAAGCAGGTATTCCTATGTTGGTGCTTGAGACTGCGCTACCAATTAAGTTTGAGGAAACAATTCTAGAGGCCTTGGGTCGCCCTGCTGAATGTCCACCTGCTTTTAAAGATATTAAATCTAAGCCACAGCGCGTAGAAAATATTGATGCTGATGTT
>CAILON010000384.1 GCA_903835865.1 uncultured beta proteobacterium | reverse complement strand
CCCTGACTGTTATTAAGCGTTTCAATTACCCCAGAATTATTGATTGATCCACTAATGGTGCCTACGTTTGTGATGGCGCCAATATGACCGGCATTATCTATACCAATTGAACTGCCGCTAATTGTGCCGGAATTTCTAATTTCATTTATCGAACCAGAGTTATTAATGCCACGCCCCCCGCTAATGGAGCCCGAATTAACAATAGTAGTAATTTCACCAGTGCTATCGATCTTAATTGCAACATCTTCGCCGTTGACTATACCGCTATTAGTAAAAGAATTAATGAGTGCCCCTGAAGTAACATATACCCCTGCACCATACCCAGTAGTGCCAGTTATCGTGCCCGTATTGAGAAGGCTGCGAATGCTCGTCCCAGAATCAAGTTTAATCGCGTCGCTTTCAGATTCGATTCGCCCATTATTTATAAAATTAGTTACTACGGAAGTTCCGTAGAGGGTAACTGAAGGGAACTTTCCACTTATCAGACCACTTTCAGCATTGGTAAAAGAGTTGATGCTGGAATTACCTTCAATTCTTAATACATCAAAATTAGGATCCAGTCCGAAGAGGATGGATCCATAATTAGAAAATGTATTCAAAGTTGCGGACAGCAGACGCATGCTGCCTTGGACAGTCGATCCCACTCTACTTATATTTACGTAAGGATCGACTGTAATGCTCCCGGCAGTTGAAAAACTTGCGCCATCGTAAGTGTAATCGTCGCAACTAACGCTAACCACATCATTTAACGAAGGGCTTGGACATCCGGCGGAATGGACGCTATTGCTAACAGAGCAGCCAATGGCAATTAGAACGCCATAAGACAAAGGCTTCAATTGAAAGCGTGGCAATGTTAGAGGATTCATGTGAACAATTATTCACATCAAAGTCTGATAATTACTTCAAATTACTTCAGATGGGGCTATGCAATCAATAGCAATATCAAAGTGCATTGGATATAAAAAAATAGAATTGCCCATTAAGCAAAAAGGATTCAAAATGCAGCAATATTCTTGCGACATGCATTCACCTAATGGGCATTGGTAGCCGACCCGAGCTTGACCACCACCATCTCAAACCTTGTAAATTAAAATGAATAATCTGATTAAATACCTCTCATTTCAAGCAAAGCAACGCCCAAATAACGTGGCCCTTTATTATGGCCAGGAGACCCTTTCATTTTTCCAGCTAGAAGAATTAGTCAAGAAACTAGCCAACAAACTCAGGCGCTCGGGAATAAGGCCTGGACAAATCATTTCCACCCAAATCAATAATCCCTTATTACATGTCGCAATTACACTGGCGCTATTTCATGAAGGAGCCATTTCCTGCGCAACACCCGACTACCTAACCCTGCCTTCGAGCGTTACCGTTGACCACTACATTGCTGACCCAGAACATCTTAATGCGCTAACTCCAATGGAGAAGTTGATCCAAGTCGATGCCCAATGGGTTGAATCCGTATTTTCTGAATCCCATTTAATCTTGCCGCAAATTTATCTTTCTAAAAATAACATTTGCCGTTTAATCCTCACTTCCGGAACTACCAGCGAACCCAAAGTAGTAGCAATATCTCATAGCCAACTCGAGGCATCATGCTATTACCGCGCAGCTGTTACCCCCCAGCAGGGATGTAGACTTTCTCTTTTTGATGTCTGCACCTCAGTGGGATTATTTGCAATATTTAAAACCTTAATTAGCGGGCTCCCTTTGTACCTACCCCATAGCTATGAAAAGATAATAGAGGACTTACCTCGTCTAAATATTACCAACCTTATTGGATCCCCGGGGCATCTTGCACAACTGGTTGCGCATACAAATGGGGAAAAATCTAATAAATTACAATCGATAATCGCGACTGGAAGTCTTATTGGTCAAAATTTATTGGAACTAATGCAACAAAGGCTTTGCTCCAACATCATTAACCGCTACGCTTCCACTGAGGCGAGTATTACCGCCTTTTGTAATGCTGATATATTGAAAAAATATCCAAGCGCAGCAGGGTATCCTTTTCCAAATACAACAATTCAAATCGTTGATCAAGATTCAGCCCTCCTTACTTCTGGTCAAGTCGGCACTATACGAGTTAAAAATCCATATATGGCCAAAGAGTATTACAAAAATTCAGAAGCAACTAATGATAGCTTTGCTGACGGCTGGTTTTATCCTGGGGATATTGGGCACATAAATCAGGATGGGGTACTCATCTTAGAAGGCAGGCGCTCAGACATCATCAATTTGGGTGGGGCAAAAATTAACCCCAATACAATAGATCAGTTTTTATTAAAGGAGCCCGGGATTATGGAAGTGGCAAGTATGGGCATAGAAAACCAATTAGGAAAT
>CAILON010000383.1 GCA_903835865.1 uncultured beta proteobacterium | reverse complement strand
GGCTTAACCGGATATTGGAGCGTCAAAGAGTTTCTTGGAGACTTCATGAGTGGGGCGCATGAAGCAATTGCCAATCTAGCATTAGTTGTAGTTGTAATTCATATAGCCGCTGCAATCATCATGAGCTTTATGCAAAAAGAAAATTTAGTGAGATCCATGTTTACGGGCAACAAACAAGGCTCCCCAGGTCAAGCAATCCGCTATCCCATGTATTTGGTTGGCATAGGCCTTGCTGTTGTTTGGGGATATATTTTTTATTTAGTAGTCACTGGTTCTTTGCCCGCGTTAACACAATAGCTGCCGCTCATTTTGGGACTCAAGCTCTATGAATATTCAGCCTACCCTTTATTTAATTTTTGCCCTAGCTTTTTCTATGCCAGCTTTCGCTCAGGAAAAGAATCCCAGTGGAGCACGTATCTACAACGAGGTCTGCGCAGTTTGCCATAGCGCAGGTGTAGCAAATGCCCCAAAGACGGGCGATCAAAATGCTTGGAAAAAATTAATCGGTGAGGGGCAGGTAATTATCACGGCGCATGGATATGTTGGAGTAAGAGCAATGCCACCAAGAGGTGGGAAGGAAAGCCTATCGATTGAGCAATTTGCTGAAGCATTAAATTACATGGTGAATAAATCAGGAGGCCACTGGCTTTCACCAGATAAAGCCATGCTTGTAGAAATCAACAAAGAAATTGCTAATCGTAAAAAGACCCAGTAAATTACTTGTAATAGCCAATGGATAAAGAAATAGAAGATCACGAATCACAAACGCCCGCTAAGCAAGCGGCCGCGAAGAAGAGCACATTGGTTAGCGTCGTTGTTAATATCGGCCTAACTGTTTCACAAGTGTTTGCGGGGATTGTGTCTGGCTCTCAAGGCTTGATTGCCGATGGTATTCATTCTGCGACAGATCTAGTTGCTGACTTTGTAGTGCTTTTTGCCAATCACCATAGCGCCAAAGATGCAGACGAGGATCACCACTATGGTCATCAAAGATATGAAACTGCCGCTTCTTTATTTTTAGGAATTTCATTATTAGCTGTTGGTGCTGGCATGCTCTTTAAAGCTGGTGAAAAAATTATCGATCCAGTGCCAGCAGGACAAATTCAAATCCTAGCTTTGTATGTCGCGCTGGCTTCTTTGCTTGCTAAGGAAATACTTTTTAGATACATGTTGGCAGTAGCTAAGCGAGTGCGATCTTCCATGCTGGTAGCCAATGCTTGGCACGCTAGATCAGATGCGGCTTCTTCATTAGTGGTTGCCATTGGTATTGGCGGTGCCTTATTAGGACACCCAATCTTTGATGCGATTGGCGCTTTAGTTGTGGGCTTAATGGTGGCAAAGATGGGTTGGAGGTTTGGTTGGGATGCCCTGCATGACTTGATGGACAGGTCGGTATCGGAAGAAGAGCATCGTCAAATAGAGGAGATTATTAAATCTACTGAGGGCGTTAGAGGCTTTCATGATTTAAGAACTCGCAAGATGGGCGACATGATTTTGGTTGATGTTCATATTGATGTGGATGCAAATTCTACTGTTCAGGTTGGACACGACATTGCCCTTAAGGCTGGAAATAAAATCAAAAAACAATTGCCAGTCCTCAATGTCATGACCCATATTGACCCCGTATAAAAATGGCGCTCAAAACGACAATGCGATTAACCGGGGCCTATCCGGCTTAAGATGAAACATGCTCTTTCTAGTTAAGACTCTGATTGCCGCCCTAGTAATTGTTGCTGTGAGTGAAGTTAGTAAGCGTAGTTCCGCTCTAGCTGCATTTTTGCTGGCTTTGCCCATCGTCTCTATTACAGCATTCATATGGATATATGTAGAGTCTAAGGACAAAATCAAGATTGCTGATATCAGCCAAGAGACATTTTGGTATGTGATCCCCACGCTGCCCATGCTCTTGTTGATGAGTTGGATGCTCAGAAATGATTACAACTTCTATTTATCCTTGTTCCTGTGTTGTGTTCTAACGGCTGGGCTATTTGCTATTACGCAATATCTATTAGCAAGGGCCTAGTATAAAAATGTCGTTCAAAATGACAATCCCATCAAATAGGCATAAAATTAAGCTATGAGAAGGATATGTATTGCCCTTTGCCTAAGTCTATTTGCCAGCTTAATACATGCGGCAGTAATGCCTATTGGCTTATCGGAGCATCAGGCTCAAGAGCAAATTACCACCATTGATATTTCAGCTCATCACTGTGATGAAGTGGCTGATAATTCCCAAGATAAAAATTCCAATCAGCAATGCCATGGTGATAGCTATCAGTGCTGTTTGGGCTTGGTAATTTCCCCGCTATTGGGCATTGATCTAGCAACAGACCTCACAGGAATTTTCATTTCACAGCACTTCTCATTGGTTCTTCAGCCAATGATTCACTTCATCTACAAGCCTCCAAAAAGCCTAAGTTAATTTAGTAATACTAGTTAGCTTGATTTGTGACGTCTAGTCACGCTTATATTTTGGAGAAACACAATGAACATGACTCACTACATGGAGTTGTTGGCTGTTAACCAGCCTTGGAATTTAATTATCTTTATGGCCATTCCAGTCGTTTTGGCTGAAACTTTGGCTATTACTGAGCTGTATATCCTTTTTACTCGCAAGTTTGATGGCGCTGTTTACTATCTCAATCGCTTTGCCGGTATTGCTGTCGGAATCTACTTTGTGGGCATCATCTACTACATCGTGACTAACGCGGTGATTCCAATTACTAAAGCGGGCGAGTGGAGAACGGCAATTGATGTGATCGCTGTGGGAAGTTATGTGATTGCCGGCTTGCCATTAATCTGGATCGCGTTGCAAGAAATGGGATTGGTTAATAAAGCATTAGATCAAATGGGCAAGTTAAAAATCCATGCAACTTGTGTTGCCTTGTTCTTGGTGTTCGGACACATCGCCATGATCGCCGGCATGGTCGATCCAAGCATTCTTGGTTATAAGGGCGCGAATATCCATCAAATGAGCGGGCAAAATGACTATGAACATTGTGACCCAGCACTACATCAGCAAATGATGGGTGATCATCAAAAGTTGCGCCAGCAAATGATGAATACTCAAATGCCAATGATTCATCAAGGGCATACTCATTAATTCCTTAGGGATCTGATGTCTTCGGCCCTGGCCGATTCTGCCCTTGGCCACTAAGAAGCACCAAAACCACCTTCGGGTGGTTTTTTCATTTGTGACAATGGCGTTTTAAACGACAATAGAAAATCATAATAAAAAGTAGGAGACAGCATGTATAAGCTCATTGCTTTTGATGCCTATGGAACATTGTTTGATGTGTATTCCATGGGTCAATTGGCAGAAGAACTATTTCCAGGGCATGGCCAAGCATTTGCTCTCATGTGGCGTGATCGTCAAATTGAGTACACCCGCTTGGTGACGATGAGTGACCCAAATCCAGACGGAAGCAAATACTACCTTCCCTTTTGGGAGTTAACAATTCGCTCGTTGCGCTATGTTTGTAAACGCATGGGCTTAAATCTCACTGGTCAATATGAAAAGCGGTTGATGGACCAATATGCCAAGCTCACTGGCTTTGAAGACAGCTTGAGTGTTCTTAAGGCCATTAAAGAAAAAGGTCTCTCTACAGCTATATTGTCAAATGGCAGTAAAGAGATGCTTGCTACCGTGGTGGATAGCAATGGCTTAAAGCCTTACCTAGATAAAGTCGTGACTATTGAGGATGTGCGTTTATTTAAAACAGCCCCACAAGCCTATGAGCTTTTACTAAAAGCATTTCCCGTCCAGAAAGCAGAGATTCTATTTGTTTCAAGCAATGCTTGGGATGCTCTGGCGGCCAAGTGGTATGGCTTTGATGTATTTTGGGTCAATCGCCTTGGACACCCATTTGAAGAGATTGGTGAAAAACCAAACTACGAGGGCGCTTCATTAACCAAGGTTTTAGATGTTATTTAAGGTAGCCACTATTTCCATCGGATCCCGCGCCAAGAGACCTATCCCCCTTAAGCATCATTTTTTCTGATT
>CAILON010000382.1 GCA_903835865.1 uncultured beta proteobacterium | reverse complement strand
GCCAGGTCCCATTTAGTTTGGGCATTGACGGTCATAGCCATAAAGCCCAACACAGTCAAAGACAATAGCTTTGATTTTCCCAATAAACAATCACTCATTTGGATCTCCTAACAAATATTGATAAAGAATGTATAAAACGTCTATTAATTTCTCTTATGGCTACTAATATAACCGAGAAATCAACCCTCGAATAACATCGGGAAGGTCTAACGCAGCTTTGCGCCGTTCAGTAAGAATCGCTGGGGAAGTTTCTTGAGTTCTGACTGACCAGATGGACCCAGGAAAGAATGCATCGTCCTTAAAGCGAGGAATCACGTGCCAATGAATATGAGGAACCATATTGCCAAGAGCAGCGAGATTTACTTTGGAAGGCTGCATCACATCACGAACAGCCTCTTCTACTAAAAATACCAAGCCCATTAAATGCTCTCGCTCACCATGACTGAGCTCAGTCATATCGGCCTGATGGCGATTCCAAATCACACGGCAAAACCCGGGCAGATCATCGTCGCTCACCAGGATAACCCTGCAGTCATCGCCGCGCCATACCAACTCGCCCTCATTAGGCTTTAGATCAGCACAAAGTACGCAATTTTCCATCTGATGAATGTAAACGAAAACGGCATCTAAGTCACCCTTGTGAGGTTATTTAGATGCCGCGGCAGTATAGGTACTACTGCTACTACAGACTACTTAGGGATTCTAATTAGTGAAACTGCTCTTCTTCGGTAGAACCAGTCAATGCAGTTACTGAAGACTTACCACCCTGAATAACGGTAGTGACATCATCAAAGTAACCAGTTCCAACTTCTTGCTGGTGTGAAACGAAGGTGTATCCACGATCACGTGCTGCAAATTCTGGCTCTTGTACTTTCTCGATGTATGCAGTCATACCGCGTTGCATGTAGTCTTGCGCCAAGTCGAACATGTTGTACCACATAGAGTGAATACCAGCCAAAGTAATAAATTGATACTTGTAACCCATTGCACCTAATTCGCGTTGGAACTTGGCAATAGTTGCATCATCCAAGTTTTTCTTCCAGTTGAAAGAGGGTGAGCAGTTGTAAGCCAACATTTTTCCTGGGAACTTCGCGCGAATTGCTTCAGCAAACTGACGAGCAAACTCAAGGTCAGGTGTACCTGTTTCACACCAAACCATATCAGCGTATGCAGCGTAAGCCAAGCCACGTGAGATTGCCTGATCCAAGCCCTTACGAGTCTTGTAGAAGCCTTCTGGTGTGCGCTCGCCCGTCAAGAATGGTTTGTCGTTTTCATCGTAGTCAGATGTCAACAAATCAGCAGCTTCAGCATCTGTGCGAGCCAAAATAATGGTTGAAACACCCATCACATCAGCAGCCAAACGTGCAGAAATTAACTTCTGAACTGACTCAGCTGTAGGCAACAACACTTTGCCACCCAAGTGACCGCACTTCTTAACAGAAGACAACTGATCTTCAAAGTGAACGCCAGCCGCCCCTTGCTTGATCAAGGCCTTGCTTAATTCAAATGCATTCAATACACCACCAAAACCAGCCTCAGCATCAGCAACGATTGGCGCGAAATACTCGATATAGCCTGCATCGCCTTTGTTGATACCTTTTGCTGTTTGAATTTCATCAGCGCGTTGGAATGTGTTGTTAATGCGCTCAACCATCTTAGGTACTGAATCTACTGGATATAAAGATTGGTCCGGATACATTGCTGCATATGAGTTACCATCAGCGGCAACTTGCCAACCTGATAAGTAAATCGCTTGTACACCAGCTTTTACTTGTTGCATGGCTTGACCGCCAGTCAATGCGCCCAAGCAATTTACGTAAGCTTCGTTATTTACCAAATCCCAAAGTCTCTCTGCGCCATGCTTAGCCAAAGTGTGCTCAATCTTTAATGAGCCACGGAGACGTACAACGTCTTCCGCTGTATAGCCGCGGGTAATGCCCTTCCAACGTGGATTGGTATCCCAATCTTTTTGTATAGCTGCGATTTCTGCTTTGCGATCTGCCATGTTTTTCTCCCTAAGTTAAACAAGTACTTCAATTTTTGAAAACCTTAAGACCAATTCAAGTCTTATGTCTTATATAAGAGTGTAGAGAGTTCAAAAAACCAAGCAAGAGAAATTTACAGTATTTATGAAATTATTTTATTATTTAAAATCAATGACTTAAATAGTTAATACCATAATATGATAACTAAAGTCACTTCTTGGAATGGCAATGAAGATGAAATGTTGCACCGCATTTTACGCAGGGAAATGACGTTTCACATTGTGAAAATAACCGATGACAATTAAGCCGCTTTAGTCATAGTCTTTGAAGACACCTGTATTACGGTTGGAATAATCATTAACTGGAAGAGGGCAATACCGAAAAACAGCGCCTTAGGTAAACCGGCGTCCATAAAAAACCCAAAGATAAATGGACCCACTGCCGCACCAAGATCTATCCCGGAGTAAACAATGCCATACACCCGTCCCGAGACTCCTTTGGGTGTAACCTGCTTAACCAAGAGATCGCGTGACGGCGCCAATGCACCATAGCCAAATCCGATTGCACAAAAAAGGATTGGAATAATATTAGCTGGAATAAATCCACTGGCAAGTAGTAAGCACATCAGAATCGTTAATGTGAGACTAGAAGAAACAATCTTGTCTGGAGCCTTTAGCTTTGCGGCTAAATAGCCGCCGAATAAAACTCCAACCGCGCTTCCTAAGGCTAATATTGTTATGTAATAACTTCCAACGCTAATGGCAACCCCATAAATATCAAAGAGAGCAGTAGGAGCAAATGATTGCAAACTCGATGTGGCAGCCATGCTGAAGAAAAAGAACATCCAGCATAACCATACTGCGGGTAACTTTAAGAACGCAAACGCACTTTCTGGAGTGCCCCCAGGATTGGCGGCTTGAGCGTCAGCATGGCTTTCAGCGCGACGCTCGTGAACATTATCAATTAACTTGCTTCGATTTATCCAGAGTATGAATAAAACTAATGCCTCCAATAAAGATGCTGATAAGAAAGCAATGCGCCAATCCGAAAGCTCAGCAATACCTACCATGAAAGCAGGCGCTGCCGCCCATCCCAGATAACCAGTAACCCCATGCATTGAATACGCATAAGGTAAATTAGGCGTAGAGACTTTATGATTAATTAATGTGAAATCTACTGGGTGAAAGATGCCATTACCGCAACCAGCAATGACGGCGCCCAAGACCAACATCGCATAACCATTGCTTTGAGAGTAGGTGAGTGCAGCTAAAGCCAGCAGGCCAACTCCAGCAAACAACACTGGTCTAGCTCCAATGCGATCAACCAAAAAACCTGAGGAAGCCTGCGCCATGCATGACACCACAAAGAAAACAGACATCAACAAACCAAGCTCTGCATAACTTAGCGCAAATGCATCCTTCAGCCATGGAAACATGGAAGGAAGAATTAAATGAAAAAAATGGGAGCTACCGTGAGCCAGGCTAATCAAACCAATAACCCGGACATCACTGGCACGTCTATTAAGCGCAACAGTCATGTACCGAGTTTACTGGCGCAGGAAAATTCCTGCTTATTTGCTGCAGTGCTACAAAAGATTAATGGATTTGGCGAGTGAAGCTAAAGTCACCTTTTTTATCCACATCTACTGGAACCACGTCCTGCGGACCAAATTTACCCTCTAGGATCATTTTGGATACTGGGTTCTCAATATATTGCTGAATTGCCCGCTTAAGAGGGCGAGCACCAAAGACAGGATCGAACCCTACCTCAGCAATCTTATTCAAGGCAGCATCACTAACCTCAAGTTGCATGTCCACTTTTGCCATTCGCTCCGATAGGTTCTTGAGTAAGATCTTGGCGATATTAGCGATATTGCCTTTATCCAAGCCATGGAAGACCACAATCTCATCGATTCGGTTTAAGAACTCCGGACGGAAGTGATTCTTCAACTCTTCAAACACTGCTTCTTTGATCTCAGACTGCTTCTTATCGTTCATAGACTGAATTAAATGTGATCCGATATTGCTAGTCATCACAATCACCGTATTTTTAAAGTCAACTGTACGACCTTGACCATCGGTCAAGCGGCCATCGTCCAATACTTGCAAGAGTACATTGAAGACATCTGGGTGTGCTTTTTCGATCTCATCAAAGAGAATCACACTGTATGGATGGCGACGCACTTTTTCAGTTAAATAGCCACCTTCTTCGTAACCCACATACCCTGGAGGCGCGCCAATCAAACGAGCAACACTATGCTTCTCCATGAACTCACTCATATCAATTCGAATAAGGTGATCTTCGCTATCAAATAAGAATCCAGCCAACGCTTTACAAAGCTCTGTCTTACCAACGCCTGTAGGCCCTAAGAATAAGAATGAACCGTAGGGACGATTCTCCTCAGCTAAACCAGCGCGGGAGCGACGAATGGCATCTGATACTGCACGAATAGCCTCTTCCTGACCAACAACACGCTTATGCAATAACTCTTCCATTTTGAGCAACTTATCGCGCTCACCTTGCATCATCTTAGATACCGGAATACCGGTTGCACGAGAAACTACCTCAGCAATCTCTTCTGCGCCGACTTGTGTACGTAAGAGCTTGTTCTTGACGACACCGTCTTTATTGCCCTTGGCTTCTGCTGCTGCTGCAGACTTGAGCTTTGCCTCTAACTCAGGCAGCTTGCCATACTGCAGTTCAGCAACCTGCTCTAATTTTCCTTCGCGTTGCAGTTTTATAATATCTGCACGAACTTTTTCAATTTCTTCTTTCAGATTGGCAGCGCCCAATACAGCACCCTTCTCTGCTTTCCAAATTTCCTCTAAGTCAGCATATTCAGCGCCAAGACGCTTGATCTCATCCTCAATCAGCCCCAAACGTTTTTGCGAGGCTTCGTCTTTCTCTTTTTTAACAGCTTCACGCTCAATCTTTAACTGAATGAGACGACGCTCTAATTTATCCATTACCTCAGGCTTTGAGTCAATTTCCATTCGAATGCGCGAGCCAGCCTCGTCAATCAAATCAATCGCCTTATCTGGCAAGAATCGATCCGTGATGTAGCGATGCGATAACTCAGCCGCGGCCACGATTGCTGGATCGGTAATCTCAATACCGTGATGCAACTCATAGCGCTCTTGCAAGCCACGCAAGATTGCAATAGTTGCTTCAACACTAGGCTCTTCAACCATTACTTTTTGGAAGCGACGCTCTAGAGCGGGAT
>CAILON010000381.1 GCA_903835865.1 uncultured beta proteobacterium | reverse complement strand
GGACCGCATTGATGGGTGGAATTTTGGCTGGCTTTGGGGCTAGGGTAGCTGCTGGATGTACAAGTGGTTTGGGATTATCTGGAGCGGCCGTTCTGAGCTTGGCTGGATTCACCTTTCTTGGAACATTTTTTGCTGTGGGATTACTCGTTAGCCGCTTTTTGAAAGAGGAGAAATAAGATGGGAACAATTCTTTCAGGGCTTTTATTAGGCGCTGCATTTGGTTTTGTATTGGAGCGTGCTGGTTTTGGAAATCCGAACAAATTAACTGGCCAATTTCGTTTAACGGATTGGTCGGTATTTAAGGTGATGTTCACTGCCATTGTGTTTGCCGCTGTTGGCCTCATGGTTTTAGAAAAGCTGGGACTAGTGGATGCGGAGAGTTTGTTTGTGCCGCCTGCATTTTTGGGTGCCGCTGCATTAGGCGGCGCACTGGTGGGGGCAGGCTTTGCTATTGGCGGTTATTGCCCTGGTACTTCTGTAGTGGGTCTGATGTCCGGACGCATAGATGCTGGAATATTCCTAATTGGATTATTACTGGGCACCATATTATTTTCGGGTATTTATCCCAGCATTGAAGTGCTTACTACATTAGGTGAATTTGCAAAAGCAGACTCCTTGCCGGATGCCTTGAATATTTCTGATCTGACAGTCAATGTCGGCATGGTCATTGCAGCAGTAGGCATATTTGTATTGGGCTCTTGGATGGAGAAGAAATTCAAAGGTCCCGTTAGTTCGCAAGTTTAATTTTTTTAATGAGGAAATACATGACTAAGAAATCCACGGTAGCTGCATTGGTACTTGCTTTAGCTGGTCTATCAGCAGCACCACTTGCGCATTCAGCAGATGCCCCTAGCAATCCACCGAGTGCAGAACAAAAGAATCCTTGTGGCCCTAAAAAAGAAGCAGCGAACCCGTGCGGCCCTGCAAAGAAAAAAGCAGCGAATCCATGTGGTCCTGCGAATCCTTGTGCCCCAAAAAAGCGTAAAGCTGCAGAGTAATTACGTCGATGCTCACCCAATCTAACCTCTGGTTAGCAGCTCAAGAGCTAGCATACATTCAAATCAGATACGCCGATTCTGGTCGCACTCTGAATGAGGCAGCTTTATGTGGCGCCATTGATTTTATTGAGTGGCAGCATTATCCGAATAATGATTTGGTTGATAAGGCTAGCGGATATGAGTTTTATTATCATGCGCATTCGGCTGAGGAAATGCCCAATGGAGAGCATGGACATTTCCATGTCATCAAGCGTGATGAAAAGAGCTTCCATCATCTGATCGGCATTGCATTAAACCAACAAGGCTTACCAGTCCGACTGTTTACTACCAACCAGTGGGTAACCGGAGAAGATATGGCGCATGCAAAGCTAGCAATCGAGTCTCTCAAGGGTTTTGAAATGAATATAAAGGGGCGGATGGCTCCAGTAAGCAAGTGGTTAGGGGCCTTGATTAAACTATTTACCGTGGAGATTGAATCCTTGATTTTCGAGAGAGATCAAAAAATCGCGCAATTAGAGATAAAGTTGGGCAACCGAAATCTTGCACTAAATTCACAAGAGCACCATGTAATAACTCAGTGCAAGATTGATTTGATGGGCCGCATTTCAGAGCATTTATTAGCAGTAAATTCATAGAGGAGTGGTAATGAAAAGAATTCAATGGGCTTTAGCCTTCGTACTAACTAGCTTAGTCACTTTAGTGCAGGCGATCACTTTGCCTGGTCCAGTAGTCAGCGCTGATTGGCTGGCAAATAATCTCTCAGAAGTTCAGGTGATTGAGGTTAGAACAGATTTAGCCAGCTACCTCAAGAATCCAGAGTTCGATACTGATAAAAAAACAGGGAAGAAATTCTTGGTAGAAGTGGGTGGTCATATCACCAATTCCAGCTTATTGGACTTCAAAAAAGTGCGCGTAGAACGTCTGGTTGATGGCAAAAAGATTAAGCTCCTGATTCCTGAAAAAGCAG
>CAILON010000380.1 GCA_903835865.1 uncultured beta proteobacterium | reverse complement strand
CTCGATTCAGGGAAGATGATTTTCTAGGGCTAAGAACTCCATATGACAGTGCAATAGCTAGTAAAGAGATAGCCAGCAGCAATAGAGAGAGCAAGCCTGCTCCAGCAGTATCAAAACTTTGCACCTTGTCGTAAATAGCGATCGAAACTGTTTTGGTTTCACCGGGAATAGCGCCGCCAACCATCAGCACGACTCCGAATTCCCCAAGGGTATGAGCAAAGGTGAGAACCGCTGCGCTAGTAATGCCACGCCAAGCTAGAGGCAGTTCAATGAGTCGAAATGTTTGCCAGGCTGACAGTCCGCTAACTTGCGCAGCTTCACGTATCTCTGGATTAATGGATTCAAATGCGCGTTGTATCGGTTGAATAGCAAATGGTAGGTTGACTATCAATGATGCAATCAGAATGCCTGTGAATGAGAACACCAGAGGTATGCCAAAAATACTGCCTCCCCCAAACCCCACTAAGAAGTAATAACCAAGAACAGTCGGTGGCAATACTAGGGGGAGGGCTAATAAGGCCTCAATCCACCCCTTGCATGATCCAGCCCTAACAAGGGAGTACCCAACCCAGATCCCAAAAGGCAGGAGCAAAACTAGCGTCCAGAGGGCTAATTTGAGTGATAAAAGGATGGCTTCTAGATCAAACACACCTTTATTGTATTGCCACTCAATGCCCTTATTAAACAATTGCTTTACATAATACTTTATGATATATTATAAATAAGTAAATTAATAAAAAGGCAATAAATGTCTAAGACAGAGAGTTCAAGGCTTCCTCAGCCATATTGGAATCCCCTAGTAGCAGGTCTGCTACTGGGCGTGGTTCTGTTGGCTACATTTGTGACGACAGGCCATGGATTGGGTGCAACGGGATTTACAACGCGCTTCACTGCCTGGATGGGGATGCAGATAGTACCGGTTGCTACCAATGCAAACGACTACTTAGGTGGCATGGTGGAGGACGGCAAACCATTAAGCGCTTGGATAACTTGGCAAGTTATAGGTGTTGCACTTGGCGCGCTTATCTCTGCATATTTAGCACATAGAATTCAGTTTCAAATGGATGGCCGCAAGTTTTTAGGTGGCTCTAATCGGCCAGTCACTGCCCTTCTAGGTGGGGTATTGGCTGGTTTTGGTGCCCGCATCGCCGCTGGATGCACTAGCGGCTTGGGCTTATCTGGCGCAGCAGTCTTGAGCCTTGCCGGCTTTACTTTTTTATGCACATTCTTCGCCGTGGGATTGCTTGCCAATCTCCTCATGAAAGAGGAGAAATAATATGGAAATGATCATTTCAGGCCTTGTTTTAGGTGGCGCGTTTGGATTTGTATTGGAACGTGCTGGTTTTGGTAACCCCAATAAATTAACTGCCCAATTTCGTTTGAGCGATTGGTCAGTCTTTAAGGTCATGTTTACAGCCATCGTCTTTGCTGCTGTTGGTCTCATGATCTTTGAAAGACTTGGTATTGTGGCTAGCGAGGAGTTATTTGTCCCGCCTGCATTTTTAGGCGCCGCTGCTTTGGGTGGTGCGCTAGTTGGAG
>CAILON010000379.1 GCA_903835865.1 uncultured beta proteobacterium | reverse complement strand
CTATTCAGCGAGCGATTGAGGCCGGAGATCCAAAAACGGGGGTGTGCATTATGAAGATGGATGCCGGCCTGGATACGGGTGATACGGTGTTGATTGATGAACTTGAGATTGCTCCCGATGAAACCAGTGCCACGCTGCACGATCGATTGTCGACCATGGGGGCCAATCTCATTGTGAAAGCCTTAAATTTACTAGATCAAACAAAGGCATTAAAGAGCACACCCCAACATACCTATGGCATTACTTATGCAGAAAAAATACTCAAAAGTGAAGCTGAGATAAATTGGTCATTAAGCGCCCAGGAAATTGATTGCAGAATTCGTGCATTTAACCCTTTCCCAGGAGCGACGGGCATGATCAACGATACCTCTTTAAAGTGCTGGAATTCTCGTATGCCTGACTCAGGGGTTTATGGCAAGACTGGGCAAGTTGGTGAGGTATTGGGGTTTAGTGAAGAGGGCGCCTATATTCAATGTGGAAAAGGCGTCATTGAAGTTTTAGAAATGCAAAGACCTGGTGGGAAAAAAATGAGCGCAACAATGTGTTTGCAATCACTTTTGGACCAAGAAGTAGTTTTACGTTTTCAGGCAATCACCCAGAGCAAACCCATTTGACCGATCAAAACAAACTCCGCAGCCTTCCGCTTTCTGAAGCTATCACTATTGCTGCTCAGGCCGTGGGAGAGGTATTAAGCGGAAGATCATTAACAGAAGTTTTAGATCAGCTTGAAGCGCATGAACGTCCGATTGTTCAAAGCTTAAGCTTTGATGCATTGCGCAAGTGGGTTCGTTCACATGAGCTGATTAAAGAGTTCATTCCTAAGCCACCACCACCAGAGGTAGACCATTTATTAAGTGTTGCCATTGCATTATTTTTACAGGGCAATGAAGAGGGTAATCATTATGCTGCGCATACCATCGTGGATCAGGCCGTAAAGGCTTGTAGCGAATACGATAAGACGATGTATGCCAAAGGTTTGGTGAACGCAGTCTTGCGCAAGGTGAGCTTGACCGTGCAAAAGTCAGAGGGTGAAAATCAATATCCGCCTGACCCCATTCCAATGTATGCGCCCTCTTGGTGGCGCGCCAATCTTAAGCGAAATTATCCAAAGCAATGGCAGTCAATAGTATTTGACCAAGCCAAGCGCGCACCATTAATTTTGCGAGTGAATCAAAAGCAATATACGCGGTCTGAATATCAGGCCTTGCTAAGTGAGTCCGGTATTTCATCTACTGCAGTAGAAGAGGTGGCCGGCGTTCAATTGCCTGCCGCTTTGTTGTTGAGCAAGCCCGTCCCTGTCGGAGAGTTGCCCGGTTTCTACACGGGCGCAGTATCCGTGCAAGATGCTGGGGCGCAGTTAGCTGCCCTATTGTTAAATCCACAGCCCGGTGAGCAGGTGTTAGATGCCTGTGCCGCACCAGGCGGAAAGACAGCGCACCTACTAGAGCTGGCTGATTGCAAGATGCTTGCTCTAGAGTTGGATCAAGAGCGCCTTGGAAAAATTGGCGGAAATTTAGATCGCTTGCGTTTGCAGGCAGATGACATCCGCATCTTGCAGGGCGATGCCTCTAAAGCTGGGTGGTGGGACGGCCTTGCTTTTGACAAAATATTGCTCGATGCTCCTTGTTCTGCCTCGGGTATTGTTGCGCGCCACCCCGATATTCCTTTTTTAAGGCGCGAAGCAGACATTCAGTCTTTGCAAGAAAAACAGCGCGCTATTTTGAATCAAGCATGGAAGATGCTAAAGCCAGAGGGGCTCATGCTCTATGTCACTTGCTCTATCTTTCCAGAAGAGGGCGAGGAACAGGCTTTATGGTTTGCTGCAGAGCATAGCAATGCGTTACGATTAGACGCTCCAGGGCAGATTTTGCCCTCAGCAGTAAATGACGGGTTTTTCTATGCTTTGTTTAAGAAAAATGGACCATGAGCCACAGAATTAAACAATTTATCTTGTTGTGTTTGATGCTATTCAGTGTCCTTGCAACTACAGCGAGCGCAGAAGGAATCAAAATCAAATCCTTTGAGCTAGAAAAGGTAGAAGGGGAGTGGCTATTAAATGCTTCCTTTCAGATTGAGCTTGCCCCAGGTTTAGAGGATGCCGTACAAAAAGGCGTGGTCTTATATTTCCAAACAGAGTTTGAATTAACTCGTGGACGTTGGTATTGGTTTGATGAGAAGTCTGTGATAGCCCAACGACAAATACGCCTTTCATATCAGCCGCTGACACAGCAATATCGAATTGCTTCAGAGGGCTTTACATTTTCTGCACCAACAATCGCCGAGGGGCTACAGGCTGTGGGGAGCGTGGGCGGCTGGCGCGTCATTGATAACGCTCAGCTTGATCAAGGCAGATCCTATCAGGCTGCCCTGCGCATGAACTTGGATCTTAGCAAGTTACCAAAACCGTTTCAGGTCAATGCATTGAATAATCGTGATTGGAGCGTATCAAGCGAGTGGTATCGCTTTCCGTTCGCACCCACTGGCCCCAATTTGATTAAGCGATGAGATTATTTAAGCTCGACTTTCTAGCATCAAAGTCTTGGAGAAAAAAAGTCATCCCTATTGCGATTGGGATGATCGGTGCTTTTGCCCTCGTCCTCTTGGTGTTGTTATCACTTGCATCTTCAAATACTCAGTATTTTGAAAATTACTTTATTTGGCTTTATGCCGCCAACGTAATTATTGGCATTTGTTTAGCACTAGTCATTTTGACGCTGGTATCCGTCATTGCGGTCCGGTGGTATCGCGGACACTTCGGCACACGCTTAATCGCCAAACTGGCGATGATCTTTGCTTTGGTTGGTGTTGTCCCCGGCTTGATTTTGTATGGCGTTTCCTTGCAATTCGTGTCACGCAGTATTGAAACTTGGTTTGACGTCAAGGTTGAATCTGCGCTAGAGGCCGGCTTAGAGCTAGGCCGCGCCACTTTGAGCGGCTCCTTACTCGAACTTCAAGATGAAGGCCGTATTGTTATTGATCAAATTCGCCGCAATCCCAATCAAGCTAGCCCATCTGAATTAACCTTGT
>CAILON010000378.1 GCA_903835865.1 uncultured beta proteobacterium | reverse complement strand
CCGAATGGCTCTATCAACGCGAACTCAGTCCTACCAAGTTAATCAATGAGTTTGGTATTCTTTTGCCCGTTCGCGAGCTCACGATGCATTTTTATAAGCCTGGACGACTCGATGATCTTCTCTATATCGATCAGGTCATTGAACATCGAGGCCGTACTCAAGTTTCCGTAAAACAAACAGCGAGCCGCATGGTTCACGAGGGCAACACTGATGATTTACAAATCATCGCTAGCGCCCTGCTCCATATTGTTTGCGTTGATACCAATACCTTGAAACCCAAAGCAATACCGGATTGGTTATTTATTGATTGAGAGCGATATGTCCGATGGAAAATTACTAAGCTTCGTTAAAGAACTAACGCTTTTGCTAGAGCAGCAAGCTAGCGAAGAAGTGATTTTTACCAAAGGAAAAAAACTGTTAGAGAATTTAATTTCTGTTGATGATTGGTTGCCTGAAGAATTCACAAAACCGCACCCTCAGTATTATCAACAATACTTACTGTATGCAGATCCCTTCGATCGTTTTTCAGTCGTTAGCTTTGTATGGGGTCCTGGCCAAAAGACACCAGTTCACAATCACACCGTATGGGGAATGGTAGGGCAATTACGAGGTGAAGAAAAAGGAACCCCTTACCATCAACAAGCCGATGGAAGTTATAAGGCTGGCTCGCCCACCATTTGCTTGCCAGGACATGTAGATACGGTCTCTCCAAATACGCATGATATTCATGAAGTAGCCAATAATCATCAGGATCAGACCTCAATCAGCATTCATGTTTATGGCGCCAATATTGGCAAAGTTCAACGTGCAGTGTTTGATCCAATCACTGGAACCGAGAAAATCTTTATCTCCGGCTATGCCAATAGTCTTGTACCAAATCTATAGGGCCAGGGGCAATAAGTTGGTGCAAGTCACTAATGACTTAAAATAGTCGCTCTTACTGCAAATGCTTTAGCGTGGCAGCTCACCCCATTGGCCGGGATAGTCTTTTAATTGAATACGGGCCAATATTTCATTGGTCCCTATGTTATTTACTGAACTCGGTTTATCCGAACCTATTCTTCGCGCGATTGCTGAAGAAGGCTATACCACCCCTACCCCCATACAAGCTAAATCCATCCCCGCTGTTTTAAAAGGCGGAGATCTTCTTGCGGCTGCTCAAACCGGCACAGGTAAAACAGCTGGATTTACTCTCCCCATCCTGCAACGCCTTAGCAGCAGCAAAGCGAGCGGTGGAAAACGCCTCATACGCGTATTAATTCTCACCCCCACCCGTGAATTGGCTGCTCAGGTTCAAGAGTCGGTCATGACCTATGGCAAATACACAGGTCTGAAGTCAACGGTCATCTTTGGCGGTGTTGGCGCAAATCCCCAAATTAAGGCGATTGCTGCTGGCTTAGATATTTTGGTAGCAACTCCAGGCCGGCTCTTAGATTTAATGTCTCAAAAATGCGTCTCCTTAGATGCGGTAGAGATTTTAGTTTTAGACGAAGCTGACCGCATGCTCGATATGGGTTTTTTGCGAGATATTAAAAAGGTTTTAGCAGCGTTACCTAAGAAGCGTCAGAACCTTTTATTTTCAGCAACCTTTTCTGATGAAATTAAATCCTTGGCTGACGGACT
>CAILON010000377.1 GCA_903835865.1 uncultured beta proteobacterium | reverse complement strand
TTCTAGTCTCTATGGTGCGCAACTCGCGGCACACTTTGGTTTGCCTTATGCATTTGCATCACACTTTGCCCCAGAGCAATTGTTAGAAGCAATGAAGATTTACCGTGAACTCTTTAAGCCGTCAGACAAATTGGAAAAGCCCTACTGTGCTTTTGTGATGAATGTTGTTGCTGCGGATACAGATGAAGAAGCGCAATATTTATTCACGACCTTGCAACAAAATGTCGTGCGGATGCGGCGTAACACTCGCGGGCAATTACCGCCGCCAATTGCAGGCCTAGATGATTTTTGCGAGCCACATGAAAAAGCTGCTGCTGCGCATACCTTGCAGGTCTCAGCAGTGGGCTCTCTAGAAACCGTCCGAAAGACGATGCGTCATTGGCTAGATCTGACTGGTGCAAGCGAGTTAGTCGTCACAGGACAGATCTTTGATCATCAAGCCCGTCTGAAATCTTTTGAAATCGCCGCAACAGCAGCCCAAGGCCTATAAGCTACTGTAGTCGCCGCTAATCAAAACACCTTCTTTTGCTGCGGGACCCGCTAACTTGAGAACGGCATTGTCTTTGCTAAGTAAGATGCAGGGCCTATTTGAATAAGCAAGATCCAAAAAGATTTGATCATCGCTATCACGACACTGCCAAGGGGCGGCAATGATTTTTTGCTCGTCGATGATGTGTGCGAGGGATTGCCACTCTTGAACTATCTTTTCTTGGGCGCTTTGCTCTAAAGAAAATAGTGGGCGTGAGATAACATCGGTAAATTCTTCTAAGGTTTGATTGCTGGCCAAGGCATCTAATTGCTGATCTATTAAAGCCTGTTTGATGTGAAGCACTCTAAAGTCATTAAAGATAAAAAGATCAAGCAAGACATTGGTATCGAAGATGACGGTCTTCATGGCGCTAACTTGCTTTTCTGTTTACGTTTGAAGATTGCGCCAGATCTCTGGGGTAATCGTGACTTGGCCTTGATCGGAAGACACATAGGCCTCACCATCTTGAATATTCACATGCAAAACCATGCTGCGCTCAACTAACTTATTGAGATCATGTGCTTGCTCAGCCGGAATGGAGATGACCTGCAGATTTCGTGCTCTGGTCAGCTTATTGGCAATGGCGTCCCACCAGATTTTGCTAGTGTGACCACCATAGCAATAGACAATGACCTGATCTGATCTACCGCAAGCTTTCAAAATACGGCGCTCGTCTGGCTGACCAATCTCAATCCACAATTTAATGGAATCGGTAAGGTCCTTAATCCATAAATCGGGTTCATCGGTATCGCTCAGACCCTTGGTAAAGACCAAATCTTCATGTGCCTGCAAAGCGAAGGCGATGATTCTGACCATCATCCGCTCCTCGGTTTCTGAGGGGTGCTTAGCGATCGTTAGGGAGTGGCTGCCATAGTAGTGACGGTCTGAATCGGCGAGGTGAAGGTCAGCCTTGTGGATAGTTGCGCGTAGAGCCATGGCGCATTATCGCCTTTTACCAAAAATACAGAAGGATTTGCCATATACCCAGTATCATTTTAGGAATCCGATCAACGTCCTGGAGCATTCAATGAAGCCTTGTCTAATGAAGAAAATACGCTTTTCTACAAGCCTTTTTGGCGTTCTATTGATGGCCTGCTCATTTCATTTTGCAGCTGCCGCAGCTCCATGGCCAACGAAACCGATCAAGATCATCGTGCCATTTTCTCCTGGTAGCGTTCAGGATGCCTTGGCACGCTCATTTTCAAATGAATTGGGTGTCGCTCTAGGCGAGACGGTTTTGGTTGAAAACAAAGCCGGGGCGGGTGGCACAGTGGGTACTGGCATTGTGGCAAAGTCACCAGCTGATGGCTATACCTTTGTGATGTCAGCAGCTAGCCACAACATCAATGGCACTTTGTTTGCAAAGTTAAGTTTTGATCCGCAAAAGGATTTCACAGCAGCGGCTTATATCGGCACGAGTAGTTACGTCATGATGACCAATGCAGAGTTTCCAGCCAAGAGCGTTGCTGAATTTATTGCTTTAGCAAAGGCGAAGCCGGGTCAATATAACTATGCCAGTGCTGGAAATGGAAGCGCATCCCATTTGGCGATGGCTTACTTTGATAGCATGGCTGGAATAGATTTGGTCCATATACCCACCAAGGGAACTGGCGATGCTATTACTGAACTCTTGGCAGGTCGTGCACAAGCGGTAATTGCTGCCAATGTGGCTGCCTTACCGTTTGCCAATGATTCCCGCATTCGCTTCTTAGGGGTTTCTTCAGAAAAGCCTTCGCCATTTGTTCCAGGCATTCCACCGATTGGCAATACGGTCAAGGGCTATGCATTTGATAGCTGGTTTGGATTGCTAGCGCCAGTGGGCACACCGAAGGAAGTGATTAATAAAGTTTCAGCAGAAATGACTAAGCTCTTAAAGCAGCCTGACATTATTGAGCGCATGCGCCGTCAAGGAATTGAAATTGGTAATTTGACGCCGACTGAATTTAATCAACTCTTAGCAAAAGATTTTGAGCGCATGGCGAATGTCGTCAAGAGCTCGGGAGCAAAGGCTGAATAAGTCTTCCACATGATTCGTATTACTGAACTACGTTTACCGATCAGCCATCCGCCTGAAGCGATTGAGGAGGCGATTCTCAAACGTTTAGAGGTATCTGCAAAAGATCTGATTGCGTTTGATATCTTTAGGCGCAGCTATGACGCCAGAAAAAATGTAGCGCTTGCTTTTATCTATACCGTAGATTGTTCAGTAAAAGATGAAGAAGGCACGCTGAAAAAGTTTGCCAATGATGTTCATATCAAGCCTTCGCCAGATACGAGTTACCACTTCGTTGCAAAAGCCCCCCAATCATTGCTCAATGGCGAGGGATTGCGTCCAGTCGTGATTGGATTTGGTCCATGCGGAATCTTTGCAGCCTTGATCCTGGCGCAAATGGGGTTTAAGCCGATCGTCTTAGAGCGTGGCAAAGCAGTACGCGAGCGCACTCAAGATACTTGGGCCTTATGGCGTAAAAATATTCTCAATCCAGAATCGAATGTGCAATTTGGTGAAGGTGGCGCAGGCACATTCTCAGATGGCAAGCTCTATAGCCAAATTAAAGATCCAAAGTTCTATGGGCGTAAGGTAATTGCAGAATTTATCAAGGCTGGCGCACCAGAAGAAATTCGTTATGTTGCTAAACCCCATATCGGAACCTTTCGTTTAGTTGGGGTAGTAGAAAAGATTCGCCAACAAATTATTGACCTAGGTGGAGAGATTCGTTTTTCTCAAAAGGTGATTGGCTTTGATATCGAAAATGATCAAATCACAGGAATCAAGATCGAGAATCAGCCTGACCTAGCTGCAAACCACGTGATTCTGGCGCTTGGGCATAGTGCGCGCGATACCTTTAAGGCTTTGCATGACGCCGGTGTTTTTATGGAGGCCAAGCCCTTCTCAGTGGGATTTCGGATTGAGCATCCTCAGTCATTAATTGATAGGGCGCGTTTAGGTCCTCACGCAGGAAATGATTTGATTGGTGCCGCAGATTACAAATTGGTTCATCACGCAAAGAATGGCCGCTCGGTTTATAGCTTCTGTATGTGCCCAGGTGGTACGGTAGTTGCTGCGACCTCAGAGCCAAATCGTGTTGTTACCAATGGTATGAGCCAGTACTCGCGTAATGAACGAAATGCAAATGCGGGCATAGTAGTTGGCATTACCCCAGAAGACTATCCTGGTGGCCCGCTCGCTGGAATTGAGTTTCAACGCGCTCTAGAATCCAAGGCTTATGAATTGGGTGGGAGTACATATGAAGCACCTGGCCAATTGGTAGGCGATTTTTTAGAAGGCAAGCCATCAACCGAATTTGGTAGCGTGATGCCATCTTATAAGCCAGGAGTGCATCTCACAGATTTAGCGCAATGTCTGCCGGACTATGCCATTGAAGCGATTCGGGAGGCTATCCCCGCTTTTGAGAAGCAGATCAAAGGCTTTTCCATGAAAGACGCTGTCTTAACCGGGGTTGAGACCCGTACATCCTCACCTTTGCGGATTACCCGTGGTCCCAACTTTCAGAGTCTGAATATCAAAGGCCTGTATCCAGCCGGTGAGGGCGCTGGATATGCAGGAGGCATCTTATCGGCAGGCGTTGATGGGATTAAAGTAGCAGAAGCGCTTGCGCTTGATTACTGCTCAAAGTAATCATTGTTAATATAGTTACTTATGAACTCAGTAGTCATTTCTCCATCAGCGCCAGAAAGAGAAGTCTTATTTCATCCAGAGTTGCTGAAAAAGTTCGATATCAATGGACCTCGCTACACCTCATATCCAAGTGCAGATCGTTTTCATAATGCATTTGGAGAGCTCGATTATCTAGGCGCACTCAAGAGGGTTGCTGATGCGAATGAGCCACTCTCCCTCTATTTTCATCTGCCTTTTTGCCCCAATATTTGTTATTACTGCGGCTGCAATAAGATCATTACCAAGGACCACGGACGTAGCGCTAAATACATCAAGTATTTAGCTAAAGAGATGGCAATGGTCTGCGCTGCGATGGGCGCCACGAAAAAGATTCCCGTCACCCAACTGCATTGGGGTGGTGGCACACCTACCTTTTTGTCTCATGAAGAGATGACCGAGTTAATGCATCACACTCGCACGCATTTTGAATTACTCCCTGGCGGTGAATACTCGATTGAAATTGATCCGCGACGCGTGACAGAAGAAGATATTGCTTTATTGGCAAAGCTGGGCTTTAACCGGATTAGTTTGGGAGTGCAAGATTTCAACTTGGCAGTACAAGAGGCTGTGCATCGAGTACAGACGATTGAAGAAACCCAAGCCGTCATGGATTGGTCAAGAAAATATGGCTTTAAGTCTAGAAGCGTAGATCTGATCTATGGATTACCAAAGCAGACGCCAGAGACTTTTAAAGAAACGGTGGATGCAGTCTTAAAGATGAATCCTGATCGCCTCTCGGTTTACAACTATGCCCATTTACCGCATATCTTTAAGCCCCAACGTCGTATCTCTGAGGCAGATCTGCCGCCAGCTGCAGACAAGCTAGACATTCTCTCGAATACGATTGAGCGTCTCAGTGAAGCAGGATATGTCTTTATTGGCATGGATCACTTTGCTAAGCCTGATGATGAGTTAGCTATCGCGCAAAAAGAAGGCAAGTTACATCGCAATTTTCAGGGCTACTCAACGCAAGCGGAATGTGATCTTTTGGCTTTTGGAATTTCATCGATTGGTAAGGTAGATGATTGTTACTCGCAAAATGTAAGAACTCTCGATGAGTATTACGCTGCCATTGATGATGGGCATTTGCCTACCTTGCGTGGGCTACAGCTTGATAAAGACGACTTACTCCGGCGCGAATTGATTGGTGAATTGATGTGCCAATTTGCCCTAGATACGGTGGCCTTTGCGAGTGCCCATCAAATTGACTTCAATACTTACTTCAAAGTGGAGCTTGAAGAACTCAAAGAGCTTGAAGTAGCAGGGCTTTTGGAGTGGCAGGGCTCATTATTAGTTGTGCCTATCAAGGGGCGACTTCTGGCCAGAAGGGTAGCAATGACCTTCGATCGCCACCTTCGAGAATCGCAGGCCAGAGGCACTTATTCCAAGGTTCTATAGGCCCCATTTGACCTAGATCAAATATTGCTTAAAACACTGTTGCTTTTGAGCAAACAAAAAATTTCTGACGCTTGCTAGCTTGATGTACATCAAATTGCCCCTCTGAATCAATTCGAAAATGAACTCATCAAAATTGATAACAGAAAAAGGGGAAACCTCATGCGTATTAAAACTCTCGTAGCAGCAATGGCTGCAGTAGCTTCACTAGCACCAATCGCATCACAAGCCCAATCGTCTGGTGATAACCCTTGGATGGTTCGCGTTCGTGCCGTTGACTTACTCTGGCAAAACGGCCAAACAGACGCACTTTCTACCTTGAACGTAAAGGCAGAGAAGCAAATAATTCCTGAATTGGATATCTCTTACTTCTTTACAAAGAATTTTGCAGCTGAGCTGGTATTGACCTACCCACAACAAGTCAATATCACAGCGGGCTCTGGTAATACGAACGTCGGTAAAATTACTGCGCTCCCACCATCATTGTTAGCTCAGTATCACTTTACAGATTTAGGTGCTTTCAAGCCTTACGTTGGTGTCGGTGTTAACTACACTATTTTCGGCAATCGTCAGAACTTCCCAGCATTGGGTAATTCTGTCACTGTTAACCAATCCAGTTTTGGCGTAGTTGCTCAAATCGGTGCAGACTATATGTTCGATAAGAACTGGGGCGTGAATCTGGATTTGAAATATGCAACGATTAGCACTAATGTAAATACCGTTGCTGGCAATAACAATCTTGGTACATTGACTTTGAATCCATGGATGCCTGCAGTTGGCGTGACTTACAAGTTCTAAGAATTCAGTTCGTAGATCTTGAGATAGGGCCCCTTAGGGGCCCTATTTTTATTGAATTAAATCTTCAAGTAGATTCTCAAACTGCCGATCATCAAAATGCAGATTATTAAAGCGATGAATTGCATGATGAGTAGGTGGCTCAGTTCTACGAAGGGCATATTGATCCCAGTGAGCAAGCTTCCATTCATCTCTCGCGTCAGCGCGTTTTTCCATGCGTGACTTAGCCTCCTCTTCAGGCAAATCAATCCACGCAATCTGAATGCGAGTCTGCGCAGGTATCCCAAGTGCCTCAGGATTGAACATGCGACCACTCTGTATCTCTTTGGAGAAGGGGCCCACCAAAATCACATTGACCCCGAGGAGTAGATTTTCTCTGGCGATTTCAATCAGGCCTTGATATTCCCAGTCACGGAGATTTTCTAGGTAATAGGGGCTATCACGGTCATTGGGGTTATGGGTGGTAAGTTCCATCACATGAGCGCTATAAGCGCCATAGACGGTATCTTTATCTAAATAGAAAAAATCTTCACTAGTTTTTTCAACGATGAGCGGTAAAGCTCTTCTTGCCAGGGTAGATTTACCAGTACCTGCGTGGCCCGCAAAGAGGATGAGGCGGGGCGAGGAGGGGCTCAATTTGCAGATCATAGGTGACTAGTCTCGCAGAAATTGAGGGAAATATCCCAGCTTTTACTGAAGTGAGGATAATGTTGCCATGGCTTTAATCGTACTTACTGATGCAAAACTGGCTTTTGGCCACGTTGACCTCCTCGCAAACACTGCTTTTTCCCTGGAATCAGGTGAACGTGTTGGCTTAATTGGCCGTAATGGCACAGGTAAATCTTCCTTGTTGAAGATCTTGGCTGGCATAGAAAAAATGGATGATGGGCTCTTGCAATACCAGCAAGGCCTGCGCATTGCCTATGTCCCACAAGAACCCATTTTCGATGCAGAAGAAACGATCTTTGATGCCGTCTCCAAAGGAGTGGCGCAAGCGAAGGCTTTGCGCGAAGAATATGAGGCCTTGAGCGTTGGTGAGTGGGATGATGCCTCGCATCATCGCTTAGACGAGGTGCAGTCCCAACTCGAAGCTCTGAGTGGCTGGAACTGGGAGCAACGTGTTTATGAAACACTTGATCGACTGCATTTAGAGTCCGATGTCAAAATCAGTACGCTTTCTGGTGGCACAAAAAAACGGGTTGCCTTGGCGCGTGCGCTGGTAGAGATGCCCGATGTGCTCTTATTAGATGAGCCTACCAACCATCTTGATTTAGATTCCATCGCTTGGCTAGAGGGTCTTTTAAAAGAGTATCAAGGCTCAGTCATTTTGGTTACCCATGATCGTGCTTTCTTAGACAATGTTTGCACCCAGATTGTGGAGCTCGATCGCGGAATCTTGCGCACATACCCAGGTAACTTCTCTGCTTATGAAGTGCTCAAGGATCAAGAGCTCAATTCTGAATCTTTGGCAAACGCTAGAGCGGATAAATTATTAGCGCAAGAAGAAGTGTGGATACGTAAAGGGGTTGAAGCTCGTCGTACCCGTAGCATTGCGCGTATAGCCCGCTTAGAAAACTTACGCACAAGCCGTGCGCAGCGCAGAGACGCTATAGGTCAAGTGAAGTTGGCGGTTTCGGCAGGGGACCGTAGTGGCAAGATTGTTGCTGACTTGCAAGAGGTATCGAAGTCTTACGATCGACCTATTGTGAAAGATTTTACAGCCACCATTTTGCGTGGCGATAAGGTCGGCTTATTAGGACCAAACGGTGCTGGTAAAACCACTTTACTAAAACTGATTCTGGGAACCATTGCGCCTGACTCAGGCACTGCAACGATGGGTACGCGCATTGAAGTAGCTTACTTTGATCAAATGCGTGAAGGCTTAGATCTCAATGCCTCGCTAGAAGATTACATTAGCCCAGGTAGTGAGTGGATAGAAATTAACGGCAATAAAAAACACGTAAAGAGTTATTTAAGTGATTTCTTATTTGCACCTGAGCGTACCAATTCTCCTGTAAGCACTTTGTCTGGAGGTGAGCGCAATCGCTTATTGTTAGCGCGCTTGTTTGCCAGACCCGCGAACGTGCTGGTTTTGGATGAACCAACCAATGACTTGGATATCGATACTTTGGATTTGTTGGAGCAACTATTGCAAGACTACAAAGGGACCGTATTCCTGGTGAGTCATGATCGATACTTCTTGGATAACGTAGTCACCAGCATCATTGCTCATGAGGGCGAAGGACTCTGGCGTGAATACGAGGGTGGTTATGAGGATTGGAAAATCCAAAAAGCCCGCTCAGACAAAATTCGGGCAGCAAACTCAAACGCAAAAGCACTAAGCGCAACACCTCCAAAGGTGGCGATCAAAGCGGAGAGTAAAGCAGAGGCTAAACCTGTGGCAAAGAGGGATGTGGAAAAGCTTAATGGCAAGGAG
>CAILON010000376.1 GCA_903835865.1 uncultured beta proteobacterium | reverse complement strand
CATGAGGCTTGGGACATTATTCGTGATTGGTATAGCTTAGCTTAGTAGCCCCTGTAAAATGGCCTAAATCCTTCGACCATGAACACACACCAAGCCCTCGCAACCTCTCTTGATTTACCGGCCTACCTATTAGGAGCCACCATGCTCGTGGTGGTCATGATATTTCACGGTATTGCGCTACTACAAATTGCCAAACGCTATGAAGTAAAAACGTTCTTATATCTTTCCGAGAAGAGATATTCATCTGTGGCTATTTGTTTTTACATTAGTGTGTTTTGTTTATTTCTAGCCCATCTTGCTGAGATTGTGATCTGGGGATTTGCCATCTATTTATTCCATCTATTGCCCAATCTGGGTGATAGCATTCTCTTTAGCGGAAGTACTTATACGGCAATGGGCTTTATGGAAGACATTCTGCCAAGTGGTTGGAAGATGCTAGCGGTGATTATTGCATTCTCTGGTATGTTTGCTTTTGCCTGGACGGCATCCATCATGATTACGATGACTAAAAATTATCGTCAGGCTTATACCAGGCTACATATGGAAAAACTTAAGATTTCCCCTGAAGTCATTGATCGCTTTAATTAATTCATGAGCAAAATATGGGATGCCGTCATTATCGGCGGAGGAGCTGCTGGTTTATTTTGTGCAGGCATTGCTGGGCAATTAGGTAAAAAAGTTTTAGTGCTAGACCATGCCGAAATATTGGGAGAGAAAATTCGTATTAGTGGTGGGGGTCGTTGTAATTTCACCAATAAGCATAGTAGCCCCGCCAATTTTCTTTCTCTAAATCCCCATTTTGTCAAAAGCGCATTAGCGCGCTACCCCTCCGCAGAATTTATTAAGCTGGTCACTTTGTACGGGATCGATTATCACGAGAAGCATCAGGGGCAACTTTTTTGCGATGACTCAGCCAAACAAATTATTGAGATGCTCATGGCGGAGTGCGCAAAAGGAAATGTCACCATTCGTCATCCAGTATCTGTGCAGTCAGTCGGACGCGAAGGTGATGACTGGCTTGTGCAAACGCAGCAAGGCATAGAGAGAGCAAAAGCGGTGGTGATGGCTACAGGAGGATTGCCCGTACCTGCGATTGGGGCTAGCGCATATTCATTGGATATTGCCAAGCAGCTTGGATTAAACGTCATTGAACCCAGGCCAGCTTTGGTACCCCTATCCTTTACAGCTGAAACCTTTGGAAATCTCAATGACTTGGCTGGACTCAGCGTCCCCGTCAGAATTGCATCTGGATCCAAAGGGCATCGTTATGGGGCTTGCCGATTTAATGAGGATCTCCTGCTCACGCATAAAGGTTTATCTGGCCCAGCAGTATTGCAGGCCAGCAGTTATTGGGTAGAAGGTGAGCCTATACATATTGATTGGCTGGGCGCTGTAGAGCGACCTGGAGGATTTAATTGTGATGAGCTATTTAATCATGAAGAGAATCGACTTAAGCTCACTGAGACTATTTTGGCTTCCGTCTTACCTCAGCGTTTAGCAAAAGCATTTGCTGAGCAAAGAAATTTATTAGGAAAAAAGTGGGCTGAAGTTTCTAAAAAAGATCGACAGGCGCTAAAAGAATTGCTCACGAATTGGTCTGTCAAACCAGCGGGAACTTTGGGTTGGAAAAAGGCTGAAGTGATGCTGGGTGGCGTAGATACTAAATGTTTGGATGGTCAAACCATGATGTCGCGTACCCATCCCGGATTATTCTTTATTGGCGAGTGCGTGGATGTCACTGGCCACTTAGGAGGGCACAATTTCCAGTGGGCTTGGGCAAGTGGCTTTGTTTGTGCTCAAGCGCTGTAAAGCAATATAGGGAATAACTTATTTTGGTTTTTTCTTTTTCTCTCGTGAGCGAATATTTAAGAGCTCTACAGATAATGAGAATGCCATTGCTACATAGACATACCCTTTGGGGATATGTACTCCCATACCCTCGGCAATAAGCACTACACCAACTACCGTTAAAAAAGAGAGCGCTAATACTTTAATGGAAGGGTGCCGATGAACAAAATCCCCAATCGGTTTTGCGGCAATCAGCATGATTAAAACGGAGGCTAGTACTGCAGCGATCATGATGCTAATTTCATCAACCATGCCCACCGCGGTAATAACGCTATCTAGCGAGAAGATAATGTCGAGCACTCCAATTTGCACTACAGAGCTCACAAACAACGCAGACATCGATTTATTGGTATGAGGACTATTACCACTTCCTTCGCCGACCCCGTGATCGCCAACCTCTACTTCGGTGTAGATTTCTTTTGAAGCTTTCCAAAGTAAAAAGAAGCCACCCAACAATAGGATTAAATCTCTACCGCTGATCGATTGATCCACAAGGGTGAATAACGGGTTGGTTAAGCCCATCACCCAAGATAGACTCAGCAATAAAAGAATGCGGGTTACCAAGGCAAATATCAAACCAAAGCGGCGGACCTTTTCCCGTATCTCAATGGGAAGGCGATTAGCAATGACGCTGATAAAAATGATGTTATCAATACCTAGGACGATCTCCAGCGCAGAAAGCGTTAAAAAAGCGATCCAGGCATTGGGGTCGCTCACAAGTAGCAGGAGACTATCGATCATTTTCTAGTTTTTGTATGGGTTTACTTAAGGTAAAGTGTATCTAAGTAAATTGAAGGT
>CAILON010000375.1 GCA_903835865.1 uncultured beta proteobacterium | reverse complement strand
GCCGGGCAATGGACAGTGTCATTTGTGATGCCATCGGAATACACTTTAGAAAATATACCTAAGCCCCTGAATGCAAAGGTGCAGTTACGTCAAATCCCTGCAGTAAAGCGGGCAGTTATTCAGTTTTCTGGTTTTTACAATAGTGAAAAAGTGAGTAACAAAACTCTGGAGCTGGAGGAGTGGATGAAAACTCGAAACTTACAAGCAACTGGTGTGCCCAAGTTTGCCCGCTATAACCCGCCATGGACATTGCCATTCATGCGGCGTAATGAGGTGATGATTGACGTTTCTAACTAGCCCCTAGTTCAGGCCTCAACACTTTTTAATATAAATTTGGCGCCCGCATCTACCCCCAGCGCTTTGACTAAAACGGGTAATGCGTCTGCAAGATGTTTTTGCAGAGTCCAGGGTGGATTAATAATAAACACACCACTTGCCTGTAAACGTCTCTCTCCAGGCGCATTTTCTACGCGCAATTCTGCATGTAACCAGGAGCGCTGATGTGCAGTAGCGATTTTTTTCAGGCGATCTGGCAAGGCAGCCGATTCTCTTCTAGATAAAGCGGGATACCAAACGGCATAACAGCCAGTGGCAAAGCGCTGCAATGCTTCTTCAAGGGCGGTTTCTAAATAACGATAGTCTTGTTTATCTTCGTAGGATGGATCAATTAACACTAGACCACGTCGACTAGGGGGTGGCAAAAGCCCTTTGAGTCTGGCAAAGCTATCTTCAGCGTAGACATCGATCTGCTTAGCCTGGGGAAGTTGATTGACGTTATGACGAAGGATGTCTATTTCTTTTGGATGTAACTCAAATAACTTGAGACGATCTTGTGGCCGTAGGAGTCGGGCCAAAATAAAAGGGGACCCGGGGTATGCGGCAAGCACTCCATCGGTATTTTCAGCTTGAATGCATTGAAGGTAGTGTTGAATGCTGGATTCCACAGGAGCTCCAGATTTTTCACGAGACTCTACATATTGAGCAAGTCGAAATATCCCTCCGTTTGCTTCTTTGCTGACAGTGGCAAAACCATCTTCCAAGTTATAGATGCCAGCGCCTGCATGGGTATCGACAATAGTAAGGGCGCCTGGTTTTTCTTGTAGATATTCCACAAGATGAATGAGGGTTAAGTGCTTCAGAATATCAGCATGACTGCCTGCGTGGAATGCATGTCGATAGCTAAACATGGCTTTACTTAGCTTTACTGAATTGAGCTTTGATAAAGAAAACCAAAGTAAGGCTAATGACGGCAATAGAAGCGTATTGCAATGGTAAGTTCAACTCAAGATCTAGGATTTGAGTGAGATGCACATAGATTGATAGCGCTCCTGCTATAGCTATGAGACGCGGCCATATTTTTGTGGGGGCCAGTTGAGTATCTGAAATAAATTCTCCTAAGATTGCCCCCATCATCCCGCACCACATACCGACTCCAGCCCCGGCCAAGACATCGGTTAGCCAGTGTGCTCCAACTGCGCTACGAGATAAGCCAATTAATACAGCAAAAACAAATATCAAGAGCATCGGGCGACGCTTACTAGTATCTATAGAGAAGTAGAGCGCACTAGCAATCGCAAATGCCGTCAGACTATGTCCAGATGGAAAGGCTCTGTTGAGAAGGGGTTCGCCAATGCGATAAAAACTACCATCATCCAGTAAGCTAGCTGGCCTTGGCAGATCGAACCAAGATTTTAAGAGGGTGCTAGCGATTGCTGAAATGGCTCCAGCAATGATGCCGGCAGTCAATAAACGGGGAGCAAGTAGAAGCAGTGGAAATGCCATGGCAAAAACGCCCCAGCCATTACCAAAGAAAGTTAGCCACGCCCATATGGTATCGGGAAGTAGTTGCGTAATGTGATTAATAAAAAGAAAGCTACTACTCTGAAATTCCCCAAAATAGATCGCTATTGCGAGAGTAATGGGGAATAGCGGAATCAGCCACGCAAGTGTGGGAATGGCTTTTTTGCTCATCCCGCTTAGCGACCCTTTGCTTGATCTGCTGCATCCAGTTGCACAGACACCTTATCAAGAACTTGAGATACGGTAATTGCTTGCATGCAGACGTTGTCAAGGCAGGGAGTCTTACGATGATTGGCAGCGCTAACGCATGGAGAGCAGGCGAGATTAGCGGTAATGGCGATGGAGTTGCCAACGGAACCATATAGTGCAGGAGTTTCAGGGCCAAAGAGCACTACCGTTCTCAAAGGTGTGACGGCGGAGAAGTGCCCTGGTCCTGAGTCATTAGTAACCATGACATCGGAGAGTGTGTAAAGCGGAGGTAACTCAGCAAAGCTCACTTGACCTGCAAAGTTCAATGCATTTTTAATGTTAGCAACAGAGCGCACCTTCTCAACGTAATTCATCTCAGCAGGAGACCCTGTAATGAGAATTAAGTCTTGCGGATAGCGTTGATGTATCGCTTGGATGAGTTCAGAGAAGCGCTGTTGTGCCCAACGACGTTGTGGCAATAAATCACTGGCGTTGGGATTAATCAGAATGAGACGTTCTTTACCCGGAGTAAAAGGGATGCCAGAATCTTGAGCCAGTTTTTCGATGCGAGTACGAACTGTTTCTAGTGCAGCAGGATTGATTACTGCCTGCTCAAGACGAACTTCTGAGTCTGGAATATGAATTTTGCTAAAGGGCACTTCAATCTCTTTTGCAAAAGCTGCATGAATTAGCGAGAGAAAGTTCTTGGTAATGTGAATGTGAGGGTTGTAGTGCACTTTGCGCGTCAACATGAAGCCACGCCACAATCCTTCACCATGAAAGATGTGATAACCCACTCGACGTCTAGCGCCGCAAAGTCCAGTCAGGATGGCTGTAAAACGCGAGAACAGCTCCAAGTCAATGACGGTGTCAATGCGATGACGACGTGCAAGCACTAGAAAGCTTAAGGTATCTTTAATGAGACCGCCGATGCTCGAGGAGTCGATCGTAAAAATATTCTCAGGTTTTACAGTATTTAATAAAGTAAGGCTCGCACGATTGCTTTTGAAAATCAAAAAATAGAGCTCAGCACCGCGGGCTTGAGCATTACGCATAGCGGGGTCTACCAGAATTGCGCTACCCATTTCAGAGAGTTCAATAAAGAGTAGTTTTTTTGGCGTCTGTGGACCTGAAGTAAAAACATTTTTAACGGTGTCGATCAAGGCCACCACTGGACTGATGAGGGCGCATAAAGGCACTCCAACCCAGTGATCAATCGCACGCATTGTGTTGACGCTAATAGCCATAGTTTTTGCTTTGTGAATTATTTACGCTTCAGTAAAAAGTATGCGCCAGGCAATACAGAGATGACAGTGATGGCACCAAAGCTAATGGAGGCCAAGACAGTAATTGATGGATTAACTCCCCACAGTGCTAGAACTGAAGAGAGGGTAGCCTCGCGCAGTCCCCAACCAGAAATGCTAATTGGAAGCATCAGTAACAAGCTCAAAGCTGGCAGGCCAATCATCAAACTAGGTATGGGAGCCACTACGCCATAGGCACGCAGACAGCAGAAAAAAGTAAAGATGAGTAAGCAGTGAATCGCAATCGCATAGGCAGCTTGAGCCACGTTATATGGCCATGAGAAAGCAATATGAATGCCTGGCAATGCATTCGTCATTTGAAAGCGCTCAAGAATCTTTTCGAGTAAGCGATAGGTGGGCTTAAAAGCTAAGCCAGCAGCAATCAAGAGGCCTACGGCAATCATGACGCCGGTAATGAGATAGCCTAAATCTTGCCCCCAAGTAGCCAATGCTGCACCACCAATAATCAAACCAATACCGCCTAATAGATTGTTGCCGGCTAAGCCAAGCAGGCGATCTACCAAGACCATGGCAAAACTTAAACGAAGGCGTGGAGTAGCATGTTCAAGATCGACCGAGTGGTGTAACTCTTCATCTAAATCTTTTTTACCAGTCAGAGATCCTGATTTATCTAAGTGGGTTGCGGTAACGGCGCGATAGCTATCTCCACCTAATGTACTTGGCAATCCTTGATTAACTAATGCTCCTGTGAAATAGAGCAAGATGTAATTTCTTAAGCGTCCTTGAAAGCCAGATTTGCGCATGAGAAATGCCCAGCGGAATCCTCCGCAAAGACAGGCAGTAGTTGCACTGA
This sequence comes from uncultured beta proteobacterium, assembly GCA_903835865.1. Lineage (GTDB taxonomy): Bacteria > Pseudomonadota > Gammaproteobacteria > Burkholderiales > Burkholderiaceae > Polynucleobacter. The sequence continues at coordinate 1,396 of CAILON010000375.1, read as the reverse complement.
TGAGGGCTGCCAAAAACCACAACGGCTCCATTTGAATCTCAGACTCAAAAATGGCGTGCCAATCAATTCCGCTGGTGGCTTTCCATAAGAGGCCAATGGATAACAAGATCCGAATTGTGGGCCAAGCGCGTTTGAGGACTGATTTCCACCCAGAAGGGGCTTTAGGGGTTGACTCTGAATGTAAGCTCATAGGCGTAAGGATAATGCCTTGCGCGTATAAGCCCTTGAATTTGGTGAATTAGTCTGCCGAACCAGCGTCTTGCCAGTTACTGCAAAGACTAAAGTCAAATTTTGATAAATATTGACCAAAATGCCTAGTTTCTAGGCTATCTAAGGGCTGACAAGCTTCGAAGCCCATCTTGGGGCCAATAGGGGCGTTAAATGGCATGCCAGACCAGTTCACCAAGATGATCTTTGCTCCTTTAGGGAGTTGACCGAACCAGAGGTCAAATTGATCTTGGCGCTGGTCTAAAACAAACACCGGAATTGGCCTTGCATACCAAGCAGCTCGACTAGCAAGGGTCCAGTTTTGCACTGCAATGCCATTGGAGCTGGTAGCGCTCGCCAACTCTGCCGCTTTTTGTCCAGCCACCTTCCAGCCATAAAGATCGGCTATGGGATTTGATTTAATAGATGCAGAGTTGATGCCGCCTGATAAAACCAAACCAAAACCAATCAAGCAGAAAGCTATTTGAACGCAGAACAAAATACGAATAAGTCGACGATGGTAAGTTGCCCATATTTTTGCAAGACCGATGCCTGCAAATGGGGCTAAACAAAACCATGCAGGGGTTGTCCAGTGCGGCAAGCCGCCTCCGCCGGATAGGCTCGCAAAAATAACAAAGGGAATAAAAAAGAATCCAAGTAAGGCAATTAGAGAAAATTTATTCGCATGCACAAAATCTTTGATGAATATTGCGCCCCCCAAAATAATCAAGGGGCCAAAGACTGCAATTTGAAGCAATAGAAAAGTGCCTACACTACGCCAGAGCCAGGCACCGCCACTGCCATGAGCAATTTGATATTTAAACGAGATCCAATCATTAACCCAGTTCCAATAGAGAACAGGGCCAATCAAGATAAGCGCCACTAGAGCTGCCAGCCAAAAACCAGTTTTAGTAATCCATGGTTTTTTGGGTGCGCTTAAGAAAACCAATAGCAATGCAAAGGCAGTAAAGGCTGCCGTATATTTACTCAGACCAGCAAGACCAAGCAAAATTCCTAATACCAACCATTGACCAAGATTCAAAGCATCATTGCGAAGCCAGCGCAGTGCCATCAACAAAATTCCAAGACTGATTGGCGCTAATAAAGTATCGGGTAGTAAACCAATGGCGAGTATGTGGGGCATTGGCGCAGCAACAATAGCTAACACTGCCATCAGGCCGCAAGTATT
>CAILON010000374.1 GCA_903835865.1 uncultured beta proteobacterium | reverse complement strand
ATTTATTTATAATACTGTTTTTAAATACAGTATATTTATGCATTATCTAGCCCTATAGCTAAGATCTATTCTTAAGTATATTTTCCAAGTCATTGTTTCAAGTAGCTATTTTACTATTAGCATTTTGTGAACACATGACGCTAAGTGTTTGTAAACACTAGAGAATTTCCTAAAAAATACCCAAAAACACTTGACCCCTTATTGGCGATCCTCTAAAGTGGGAGGAAGTGTGAAAAAGTGGGGTAATTGGTGTTTCAAGGTGCGTCAGCTCTCAATTTAGATGCAAAAGGTCGGATGTCTGTTCCGGCTAAGCATCGTGACGCCTTGTTAGTTCAAGGTGAGGGCCGCATTACGCTGACAAAACACCCCGATGGCTGCTTACTCCTCTTTCCAAGGCCGGAATGGGAGACTTTTAGATCCAGAGTTGCGCAATTGCCAATGGACGCCCATTGGTGGCGCAGAATTTTTCTTGGTAATGCTGCTGAATTGGATTTAGATAGCGCGGGTCGCATTTTGGTGAGCCCAGAATTACGTGCAGCTGCTGGCATTGAAAAAGAAGTCATTCTGCTTGGCATGGGCAGTCATTTGGAATTGTGGGATGCAGCAACATACGCCACAAAAGAACAGGCGGCGATTGCACAAGGCATGCCTGAAGCACTCAAGCAATTTAATTTTTGATGACAGGGTGCCATGAACATAACTCATCGCCCAGTATTACTGGCCGAGGCGGTGACGGCGCTAATCAGCGGTCCACTCATTCAGGAACCAGACCCAGCAAAAAATATTTTGCTAATCGATGGAACGTTTGGGCGCGGTGGTCATACCCAAGCTTTGCTAAAGCAGTTGCCAACTTCGGCGCAGATAATTTCATTCGACAAGGATTTGGATGCGATTGCAGTAGCTCAGCAGATCAACGATCCACGTCTGAGAATCGTGCACGACAGTTTTGCGCAAATGGATCAGTACGCAGAGCCAGCATCAGTCGATGGAATTTTGTTGGATCTGGGAATCAGTTCGCCTCAGGTGGACGAGGCACATCGCGGTTTTTCATTTCGTCGAGAAGGTCCGCTCGATATGCGCATGAACACGGATCATGGCTTAACGGCTGCCCAGTGGTTAGAGCAGGCGCCGCCGGAGGAAATCACCCACGTGATTAAGACTTACGGAGAAGAGCGCTTTGCATTTCAAATTGCGAAGGCTATTGTGGCCAAGCGCGAAGAAGGTTCGTCACCACAAACTACGACACAACTCGCTAGTCTAGTGGCGAGTGTGGTGCGAACACGTGAAGCCGGACAAGATCCAGCCACCAGAACTTTTCAAGCATTGCGAATTTTTATCAATCGCGAATTAGAAGATCTGGAGCTTGGTTTGAAAGCAGCTCTGCGTTTATTAAAACCAGGCGCAAGATTAGCGGTGATTAGCTTTCACTCCCTGGAGGACCGCATTGTGAAGCAGTTTTTACAGGCCCATTCAAAGGTGGTTATACCTCGAGGCTTGCCGGTGCGTGAAAAAGATTTACCGCAAAGCGCTTTAGAAATTATTGGACGCGTTAAACCCAGTGATGCTGAGGTAAGGGAAAATCCTCGTGCTCGCTCAGCCATCATGCGTGTAGCAGAAAAGCGAATGGGGGAAAAAGCATGAATCGCGCTACCCTGACATTGCTTACCTTGTTATTAATTTGTGCTCTATCACTAGTAGCAGCACAGCAGCGTGCACGTAAATTATTTCTTGCGCAGGAACGTGCCCAAATTGAAGAACGTAAGTTAAATCAAGAATGGCTACGTTTGGAATATGAGCAACGCAACCTTTCTAAGTCTGCACGTATTCGTGATGTAGCGCGCAATCAATTGCATATGTCACCGATTTCTCCTGAACGTACTTTGTACTTGAGAGAGGTCAAATGAGGCCGGTAGGATTTTCTACATCCCCTAATCTAGTACTGCGTCTGCCGATGTGGCGGTCGCGCATGATGCTATTCCTTTTATTCTTTGTTTTCATGTTGCTTTTGATCCGAGCCTTTTGGATTCAGGGTCCAGGAAATGCATTTTATGAAGCTAAAGGCGTACGTGGTACTCAGCGTGAATTAGAGCTACCTGCTAGCCGTGGAAAAATTTTGGATCGTAATGGCCAAGTTATTGCTACCAGTTTGGAAGCAAAGTCTGTTATTGCCTATAACGATACGGTGCCAGACGATCTGTCTACTGAGAAAGTAAAAAGTCTGGCTAATCTCTTGCAGATGAGTGAATCAGAGTTGCGCAAGAAACTCAAAGAAGAGCGAAAGCAAATTTTCTTAAAGCGTCAGGTTGATCCTGAAGTTGCGCAGAAAATTAAGCAATTAGAAATTCCAGGCATTGGCTTAAACAATGAATATCGTCGCTTTTACCCAGAAGGTGAAGCGATGGCTCACGTCGTTGGTTTTACTAACGTCGAAGATCGCGGTCAGGAGGGTATGGAGCTTTCTAGAGAGAAAGAGCTCGCCGGCCATCCAGGGCAAAGAAGGGTAGTAGTGGATCGTCTGGGCCGAGTTGTAGAAGAGATGGCAATTTTGCAGTTGCCACAAAACGGTAAAGACTTAAATCTGTCGATAGATAGCAAGATTCAATTTCTTGCCTATAACGCCGTGAAGAATGCGGTTGAGCAGCATCATGCCAAAGCGGGTGGTGCTGTAGTGCTAGATACTCAGACCGGCGAAATCTTGGCTTTAGCAAATTACCCAAGCTATAACCCAAACGATCGTAAATATTTAACGGGCGAACAATTACGCAATCGTGTCTTGACTGATAGCTTTGAGCCTGGCTCAACAATGAAGCCATTTACGGTTTCGTTGGCTCTGGAAAAAGGTCAAGTTCAACCAAACACGCAAATGGTCATTGGAGCGAAATATTTAATAGGACCCAAGCCTATTACTGATACCCATCCTTATGGGGTCCTCACAGTTGCACAAATTATTCAAAAGTCTAGCAACATTGGTACAGCCAAGTTAGCGATGAATACTAGCCCGCAAGAAATGTGGGACTTGTATACAGCAGCTGGTTTTGGGCAGGCTCCGAAGATTGGTTTTCCAGGTGCAGTTTCTGGAACATTACATCCCTATAAAAAATGGGTCCCCTCTGATCAAGCGCGTATTGCCTTTGGTTATGGCGTTTCCACTTCACTTTTTCAGCTTGCTCGTGCCTACACGATCTTTGCACGTGATGGTGAATTAGTGCCATTGACGATTGAACGCAGTCCAGAATTTAAACCAGGTACACCAGTTATTTCTGCCAAGACTGCTATTGAGATGCGCGGCATGCTTGAGACAGTGACCGAGCCTGGCGGTACTGCAATTAAGGCGCAGGCTGAAGGATTCCGCGTCGGCGGAAAGACAGGTACTGCACATAAATTGGTTGGTAAGGGATACGGCAATAAATACCGCGCCTATTTTGCTGGCTTAGCGCCAATCAGCGCTCCTCGAATAGTGGTTGCGGTGATGATCGATGAACCTACTGGCGGCAGCCATTACGGCGGTGACGTTGCAGCACCAGTCTTTTCTACTATTGTCAGTGAAACCCTCCACACTTTGAATGTGCTACCAGATGCCAAAGTAAAGCAGATGGTATTACAAGATAAAACCCCAGAAGAGATTCGTACGGCAAATGTACAAACCCAGCATGTGGTTCTGAAAAGATGAGGGTGGCGTTGAATATAGAACCCAATCACTTGATTGAACACATACAAAGCCTAGCGAATGCATCTGCTAAGGTGAGTGCAGATAGTCGCCAGATTCGGTCTGGCGATATCTTTTTTGCCTATCCAGTAGGCCACGGGAATGCCTTGCGTGATGGCCGCCAATATATTGATGCAGCATTAGCAAACGGCGCAGCACTTGTGGTCTTTGACCCAACAGGTGTTGGTGCTCAATATTTGGATCATCCCCAGTGTGTGGCTGTGCAGAATCTTGCTGCAAATGCTGGGGAACTTTGTGCGCAGTGGTATGGCTATCCCAGCAAGCAATTGCAAATGATTGGGGTTAGCGGAACCAATGGTAAGACCAGCATTACCCAGTGGTTGGCAGGGGCGCTAGATGGAGTTGATCATCGCACTGCTGTATTAGGAACTTTAGGATCCGGTTTCGTTGGAAATCTGGTACAGACTGGTTACACCACGCCTGATGCGCCACGTGTGCAAACGCAATTGCAAGAGTTGCTTGATGCGGGTGCGAAACAGGTGATCATGGAAGCTTCCTCTCATGCTCTTGATCAGGGGCGTATTGCTGGCGTTGAATTTAATTGCGCAGTATTTACCAATCTCACCCAAGATCATTTGGATTACCACGGCAATATGGCCGCTTATGCAGATGCGAAAGCCAAGCTATTTCAGATGGCAGGCCTTGAGCATGCGGTGATTAATTTTGATGATGCCTTTGGACGTGAATTAGCTATGAAGCTTCTAGCAAAGGGCGCCATCAAAGTATGGGCATATGCTTTAAGCAAAGAAGCCTTAAGTGGCTTTGAAAAATTTGGTGATCGACTACAACGAGTATATGTAAATAATTGCGTTCTCAATGGCATTGCTTATGATGCACAATTTATTCATGAGGGTGTGAGTTCAAATACCCTCCATATTCCTGTTGTTGGTGACTTTAATTTAAGTAATGCCTTAGCAGTGTGGGCGGTTCTCCTTACTCAGGGGCTAAGTCCCGATGAGGCAAGCAAAAGAATTGCAAAGCTACGTCCTGTTCCAGGGCGAATGGAATTAATACCATTGGGTAAGAATGCTAAATCTGAGGGTTTATTAGTCATTGTTGACTATGCACATACTCCAGATGCTTTGCAAAAAACCTTGCAAGCGATTCGTCCGATTGCTGACCAACGTCATGGAAAGATTTGGTGCGTATTTGGCTGTGGAGGCGATCGTGATATTGGCAAGCGCCCTCAAATGGGTGCAGTTGCCGAGAGCCTTGCAAATCACATCATTATCACTAGCGACAATCCTCGCTCAGAAAATCCCCAGGCAATTATGAATATGGTTAAGTCGGGGATTAGTGAAGGTGCTCAGAATATTCAAATGATTACCGATCGTGCTGCTGCCATTATGGCTGCGGTTCGTCATGCAGACCCCCAAGATATTGTTTTGGTAGCAGGCAAAGGTCATGAAACTTCACAGGAAATTAATGGCAAAAAATTTGATTTCTCTGATCAGGAGCATATTCTCTTGGCAGCAGGGGGTGCGGTCTGATGTCATCGATGACAACACTCTCGGCGCTACAGGCAATGTTGCCTGGGAGCACGCTGATTAACTGTTCTGAGCTTGTTGCACAGCAAATCAATATTTCTAGGGTTGGTACAGATAGTCGTCAGATTGAGTCAGGCGAATTGTTTGTTGCACTAACCGGTGGGCGCTTTGATGCACATGACTTTTTGTCAGATGTTGCGAAAGCGGGCGCAGGCGGTGTACTTATTAGTGAGCAAGACAAGTGCCCTAAAGACTTAGCGGCGATTTGTGTTCCTGATACCAGAGTTGGGTTAGGAGCATTAGCGGCTGCTTGGCGAGCAAAGCATCCTATTCCTTTGGCTTTAGTAACTGGTAGTAATGGCAAGACCACTGTAAAAGAAATGATTGCCTCTATTTTTAAGGCAGCCGTTGGGGAAGATTGCACCTTGGTTACCGAAGGTAATCTGAATAATGACATTGGCTTGCCGTTGACCTTATTAAGGTTGCGCTCGACCGATCAACTGGCGGTAGTGGAATTGGGAATGAATCATCCCGGTGAGACTGCTGTATTGGCTGCAATTGCTCAGGCTAGCATTGCATTAATTAATAATGCGCAGCGTGAACATCAAGAATTCATGGCTACTGTTGCCGCCGTTGCCGAAGAGCATTCAGCAGCAATTAAAGCTTTGCCATTAAAGGGTGTTGCAGTCTTTCCTGCTGATTCAGAGTTTGCCAGCGTATGGCGCAAGGCAGCTGCTGGCCGCAAGATCATGGACTTCGTATTGCAATCAGGATCAGCAAGCGATAAAGCTTCTGTAACTGGACGTCTGTTAAATAATGGTCAGGTGCAGGTACAAACTGAGCAAGGTACGGTAGAGATTCAGCTCAAGACATTGGGTAGTCATAACGTGCGCAACGCTTTGGCAGCTAGTGCTGTGGCTCTAGCGGCCGGTGTAAGCCTTGAAAAAATTAAGCAAGGACTTGAAGCTTTCTCGCCGGTGAATGGGCGTATGCAAGCTAAGCCCATGGACTCCAATCACACCTTAATTGATGACAGTTACAACGCTAATCCTGATTCAGTACGAGCAGCCATTGATACCCTGAAGTTGGCAGGCAATAGTTCTTGGTTAATTCTAGGTGATATGGGTGAAGTGGGAAATCAAGGCCCAGAGTTCCACCGTGAAGTAGGAGAATATGCCGCCTCACAAGGTGTAGATAAATTATTTGCTCTTGGCGAACAATGTCAGTTTGCTATTGCCGGCTTTGAAGACAGCAAGAAAGCACTCTCACTCACCGCTAGCTCTCAACATTTCGTAGATATGGATTTACTCATTTCGACATTAAGAAATGAGTTGCAGAATCAAGCTACACATAGCAGTAGGCATTTGAATATTTTGGTAAAAGGTTCTCGTTTTATGCGTATGGAGCGTGTAGTGCAAGCCTTGTTAGAGGAGGCTAAAGCATGCTCTTAATCTTGGCGCAATGGTTGCAGGATGATTTTGGATTTTTCCGAGTCTTTAACTACATCACTTTTAGAGCGGTGATGGCAACAGTGACCGCTTTATTAATTGGCTTGGCAGCCGGCCCATGGGTCATTCGTAAATTGAGCGAATTGAAGATGGGTCAAGCGGTTCGTACGGATGGACCACAAACCCATTTGGTGAAATCAGGCACGCCGACGATGGGTGGCGTACTTATTTTGATTGGTATTTTTGTTTCTTGTGTGTTGTGGGCAGATTTGAGCAATCGCTTTATCTGGATTGTGATGATTGTTACATTTGGCTTTGGCTTGATTGGCTGGGTTGATGACTACCGTAAGGTTGCTTATAAAGATCCAAAGGGTATGGCCTCAAGAGATAAATTTCTTTGGCAAACCCTCATTGGTTTATTTGCCGCAATCTATTTGGCTTTTTCAGTTTCAGAAGTCAATAACCTCAAAGTACTGCAACTTTTTTATGAGTGGTTAAAGAGTGGTTTTGCATTAGACCTTCCTGCTAAAACCAACTTGCTCTTGCCTTTTATTAAAGAAGTCAGCTACCCCTTGGGCATGATGGGTTTCATTATTTTGAGTTATCTGGTTATTGTGGGCAGCAGTAATGCAGTGAATTTGACAGATGGACTTGATGGTTTGGTCATCATGCCGGTCATCTTGGTAGGGGCTGCATTAGGGGCGTTTGCCTATGTGATGGGTAATGCAATCTATGCCAAATATTTATTATTCCCCTATATCCCAGGCGCTGGCGAACTCATGATCTTTTGTGGCGCTATGGGCGGCGCTGGCTTGGCATTCCTTTGGTACAACACTCACCCTGCACAAGTGTTCATGGGTGATGTAGGTGCTCTGGCCTTAGGCGGCGCTTTAGGAACCATTGCGGTCATCGTTCGGCAAGAAATTGTGTTGTTTGTGATGGGCGGAATTTTTGTTGCCGAAACGTTTTCAGTGATGTTGCAGGTGCTCTGGTTTAAGTTCACTAAGAAACGCTATGGTCAGGGTCGTCGAATTTTCCGCATGGCACCTTTGCATCACCACTTTGAATTAGGTGGTTGGAAAGAAACGCAAGTGGTAGTTCGGTTCTGGATCATCACCATCCTTTTAGTCTTAATCGGCTTATCAAGCTTGAAATTACGGTGAGCCAATAGTTAATATGCTTAATTTAGAAAATACTTTCGCTAATCCTGCCGCTGTAGCTGACTCAGGCTATGAAGCGCCCCATCGTTTTCTGATTCTGGGTTTAGGAGAGTCAGGTCTAGCCATGGCGAAATGGTGCTTACGGAATGGTGTGCAAGTGCGCATGGCAGATACTCGTGATCAGTCTCAATTATCTGCACGCCAACTAGCTTGGGTTGATGAATTAAGAACAATGGGCTTAAAGGACATTCAATTTGGCCCCTTAAATGATGACTTGCTAGTAGATATTGATGTGATTGGTATTAGTCCGGGCTTATCTCCTTTACAAGAGCCTACCCAGTCATTCTTAGTAAAAGCTAGAAAATCCAGAATCGATGTTTGGAGTGAGATTGAATTTTTTGCGCGAGCCATTGCCGCGCTAAGCCGTATGGCTCTGGTAACGCAATCATCTTATGCATCCAAAGTACTGGCGGTTACTGGTACGAATGGCAAAACAACTACTACTGCACTAACTGGTCAGTTATGTGAGCGCGCTGGCAAGAAAGTCGCTGTTGCCGGAAACATTAGTCCGGCAGCTTTAGAAAAGCTGATGTCTTGCTTAGATAACTCTGATCAGTTAGAGGATATGCCAGATATTTGGGTCTTGGAGTTATCCAGCTTTCAATTGGTCTATACCTATTCTTTAAATGCAGCGGCGGCCACGGTTCTCAATCTCTCTCAAGATCATTTAGATTGGCATGGAGACATGCAGAGCTATACGGCTGCAAAAGCCAACATCTTTGGTAAAGATACGATTTGCATCTTGAACCGTGATGATTCTTTGGTAATGAACTTGTTGACTGAGGATCAAAAGGCAGCGCATTCAGTGGTGACATTTGGTGCAAATCGTCCTGATGAGCAGGGCGCCTTCGGTATTGAGCATGATTTACGTGCTGGCGGAATTGATTGGTTGGTATGGGCAGAGGTTGATGAAGATCTTGAGCCAAAGCCAAAGCGTCGTCGTAAAGGTGCGGTCGTGGAGGAAGATGAGCCAATCCGACTAAAACGTTTAATACCGGCGGATGCATTACGTATTCGGGGACGACACAATGCACTGAACGCCTTGGCTGCTTTAGCGCTGGCAAAAGCAGCCAATTTACCCATGAAT
>CAILON010000373.1 GCA_903835865.1 uncultured beta proteobacterium | reverse complement strand
TACATGCTGGCAATGTAGACCTTGTAGTGGGAACGCAGATGATTGCAAAGGGCCATGATTACCAAAATATTGGCTTGGTCGCCGTGCTCGATGCAGATAGTAGATTATTTTCACAAGACTTTAGGGCGGCGGAAAGATTATTTGCACAGTTGGTGCAGGTAGCCGGTCGCGCAGGCCGAGCAAGCTTAGAGGGGCAAACGGGCGGCGATATTTATATTGAAACCCAGTATCCAGAGGCAGCAGTTTTCCAATATCTATTACGTCACGATGTTGACGGATTTTTAGCTTATACGGCCAATGAAAGAGACGAGGCTAAATTACCCCCCTTCTCCTATCAAGGCTTGGTTCATGCAGAGGCTAAAAGTCTTGGGAAGGCGATTCAATTTTTGGCTGAGCTCAAGGCGCGCCTCCGGGCTGCGGGCTTTATTTCTAAAGGTCTCAAGGTCTATGACCCAGTACCAAAAGCTGTTATGCGAGTGGCAGGCACTGAGCGCGCACAACTCGTGATTGAGTCTGATAACCGCAAACTACTTCAAGAGGTATTGGAGGCTGTAGATCGTGATTTGCGCGAAGAATCTCAAGGCCGAATCAGTAAGCTTGAGCGCATTCGCTGGCTCATTGAACGCGACCCGATTTCAATCTAGGAGCTTGGGTTTAAGCCCCTGGGCCTGATTCGTATTGATCAAGACTCATAAGCTCTTTGAGCTCTGAAGAAAGCGAGTCATTGGTGTTGGGCTTGATTTTGAATAGCCACACACTGTAAGGTTTTTCATTAACAAGTTCGGGCGCTGCATCCACTTCATCGTTAAGTGCCACAATTTCACCGCTAACCGGCGCATGTATGTCGCTTGCCGCTTTAACAGATTCGATGACCGCAATGGTCTCGCCCTGCTTCACTTGTTGGCCTAGCTTAGGCGCCTGAAAAAACATGACATCACCCAATGCCTCCTGTGCATGGTTGCTAATGCCAACCCAAATCAGACCATCATCTTCCTGATCGGCCCACTCATGAGTTTCTGCAAATTTAAAAGTGTCTTGGGTATTCATTGTTTATTCTTTGGGAATATTTTATGCTCAGTCACCTACACTGTGGCCTTAACAAATGATTAATTTTTCTGCTTTCGATATATGCCAATCAAATTAGGAATTGTTCCCGTAACACCATATGAACAAAATTGTTCAATTTTGGTTTGCCAAGAGACTGGTAATGCAGCTGTCATCGACCCTGGAGGCGATATTGATAAGATTTTAGAGGGCGTAAAGCAGATGGGCGCAAACGTGAAGAAGACCTTGTTGACGCATGGACATCTTGATCATTGTGCTGCTGCCAAAGACCTAGCAGATCAGTTAGGCGTGCCTATTGAAGGGCCACAAATTGATGAGCGTTTTTGGATTGATCAACTTCCCCAGCAAACGGTGCGCTTTGGATTTGGACATGCCAAAGTATTTGAGCCCAATCGCTGGTTGAGCGATGGCGATCATGTGCAAGTGGGCAATGTTGAT
>CAILON010000372.1 GCA_903835865.1 uncultured beta proteobacterium | reverse complement strand
CGAAGGTAAAGATCAGGGCGCTTTCGTTACGGTAAAGACTAGCGTGGTTCCATACGGGGCTGGGGTTGGCCCGCTGCAGAATGCAGTTCGACTCACAATAAGTGACTCAGGATGTGGATTTCCAGCTAAGATATTGGCAAGGGCGTTTGAGCCCTACGTTACAACCAAGAGTAAGGGAACCGGATTGGGCTTAGCAGTAGTAAAAAAAATCATTGATGACCATGGTGCCAAAATTGAAATTCAAAATCGCTTACAAGGCGAAATGGTGATTGGCGCTAAAGTTGCGATTGTATTTATGAACCTTGCAAAAGAACCCGCATAAGATGGCAAATATTTTAGTTGTTGATGATGAGATGGGAATCCGTGAATTGCTTAATGAAATTTTGAGCGATGAAGGCCATACTGTTTATTCAGCAGAAAGCGCTATTCAAGCACGAACTATTCGTGAGCAAATGCGCCCCGACTTGGTCTTGCTCGATATTTGGATGCCCGATACCGATGGGATTACTTTACTTAAAGAGTGGTCGAAGAGCGGGCAGCTGACTATGCCAGTAGTGATGATGTCTGGCCATGCCACGATCGATACCGCTGTTGAGGCAACTCGCATTGGCGCAATGAATTTTTTAGAAAAGCCGATTGCTTTACAAAAATTATTGAAGACAGTAAATAAGGCTTTAGAAAAATCGCTGAAAGCACCCGATCCGGAAGATGTCATTACTGTAAATGGCGCATATTCACCGGGCCAAGCTAAAACAGGTGCAGCGCATGAAGCTGCGGCAATTGCCAAGGGCGGTCAGTCTGAGGTTGAGTTAATTAGCGGTATTGCGAAAAGCTACTTTGATTTACCCTTGCGCGAGGCTAGAGACTTATTTGAAAAGGCCTACTTTGAAAATCAAATGCAAATTATGGGCGGCAGCATGACCAAAATTTCTGAATTTACTGGGCTTGAGCGTACCCATCTTTACCGCAAACTCAAGGCCCTGGGTATAGATACCTCAAGAAACAAGGGTAATTAGTTAATTGTTCTTGGTCTTGCCGGTAGCCTAGTTGGCAGTATTTCCCCAGCCCGCTTGAAAACATCACTACTTAGCTTATAGCGCCCTTAAAAATAGCCGCAATAGATACGTTTTATTCACTTAAAAACACTTCCGCTACAATCTACTGTCTTAAATGGCCTGGTAGCTCAGTCGGTAGAGCAGAGGACTGAAAATCCTTGTGTCGGTGGTTCGATTCCGCCCCGGGCCACCAAGATTCAAAAGGTCCGTACCGGACACATGCTTTACGTCCGGTACCGATCACATGGTTTACACCTTTACTTTCACATCCCCAATACTTTGGGACCAAATGGGTTTTCTAGGGCTTGTACCCGCGAAGACTCCATATCAAAGTAAGCCATATCGTAATCCATAAAGCTGACTAACCACACGTCTTCTTCGACTTGTCGTAAGCCCACGTCATGACCAGCGAACACCGTACTAAAGTGAATCTTCTTACCACCTAAGCAGATGCGTCCGCAGTTGGTAACAGTGACGGTTTTATCGTGGAAGGGGTAACTCACATCGGGTAGTCCTTCATATCTCCTAGTGGACGGTTGATACAACTCTGCAGGTTTTTTCATCTCTAGTGCTTGATGGGGCCGCTCAAAGTTGTACTCATAGATAAAGTCTTCAAACTTATCTTGCTGTTGTAATAAGGTTTTGGCTGGTGGTTTGGTTGTGGCTTGTTTGAGCGTTAAATGCATGCGTTCATGGCGGCCATTTTGCTGGGGATTGCCGGGCTTAATGCGCTCAATCCCAATCCCTAAGCGCAGCCACCACACCGACAAGCTACTCAAACCATAGAGCGCATTAGCGCAGGCAAAGGGTACGCCATTGTCTGAACGGATTGAGCCTGGCAAGCCATATTCTTTAAAGAGTTGTTCAAAGACGGTAAAGGCTCCGGCTTCTTTGGTACTTTCTAAGCCCTCACAACAAATTAAAAAGCGCGAGGCATAGTCAGTGACTGTGAGCGGGTAGCAGTATTTGCGGTTACCCAGCATAAACTCCCCTTTGTAATCTACGCACCACAGGGCATTGGGGGTTTGAGTATTGCTTAATGTGGTACCTTCAAGCTTGCCATACCGGCGCCGTTTCTTTTTGACTAAACCATGGCGATCCAGAACTGCGTGCACCGTACTCTTGGCGGGCAGGGCTAACTCAGGATAGTGGGTGTGGATGCGGTCGCGTAGTTTAGGAGCGCCCCAAGTTGGGAACTCTTTTTTGAGATTAACAATCAATTGCTCGACTTGGAAGGGTAGCCGATTAGCTTGCCTAAAAGGCCTTCTTGATCGATCTGTGAAGGCTTCCAAACCACTGTCTTTATAGCGCTCAATGATCTTATGACCCGTCACCCGAGAAATGCCAAACTGGGCACACAGGGTTGAGATCTTCTCGCCATTCAGGTAACGAGATACAAACTTCAGCTTTTCGTCCATCTTCGTACTTTCATTCCACGGCATAGAGTGGTCCCTCCTATGCCTAAAACTGTAAAGTATGTGTCCGGTATAAAGTGTTAACTATGTGTCGAGTCGTACATAATACCAATCTTCGGGTTGGTATTTTTTTGAGCGTTACTTAAAGTAACGCTTAGGTAGTAATGACACTTAATTAATTACTAAACCAAGGGTATACCAGCACACCTTAAGCTATATATAAGCATATAGTTCTTATAACCAGTTTATTCCTTCGACTAGATATATCTAGCGCACCGCCTGAGATTGGAAATACTCATAGTGAAGTATTTTTCAATCTAACCAGGGTGGCTTATGAAATACAAATTCAAGTTTTGCCTATTGACT
>CAILON010000371.1 GCA_903835865.1 uncultured beta proteobacterium | reverse complement strand
TGTGGTTGCTGGCGATAAGAGAGCATACGTAAAATGGTTTGCAGGTGACCTTGGGGTTGCATATCGCCGCCCATCACGCCAAAACTCATTTGCGGAACTGCCACATTGCCTTCTTGACGGGTTAAGAATGCGGGAATGATAGTGTGAAATGGACGTTTACCACCGGCAACTACGTTAGCCGATTGAGGGTCCATCGAAAATCCAAAGCCCCTATTTTGCAAACTCACACCCCAATCTGGAACTACCACTCCCGAACCAAAGCCCATATAGTTACTTTGAATAAAGGAAATCATGCGGCCCTGCTCATCTGTGGCCGACAAATAAATGGTTCCACCTGATTGGGGTAGGCCAAAATCAAAATGGGTTGCCTTATTAGGATTAATGAGTTTTGCACGCTGGGCTAAATACGCTGGATCGAGCATCTGCTCTGGCGTCACTTCCATAGAGCGAGGATCCGCTACATATTGATATACATCTGCAAAGGCCAATTTCATAGCCTCGATTTGCAAGTGCTGACTCTCCA
The DNA here is from genome assembly GCA_903835865.1 of uncultured beta proteobacterium. Classification (GTDB taxonomy): domain Bacteria; phylum Pseudomonadota; class Gammaproteobacteria; order Burkholderiales; family Burkholderiaceae; genus Polynucleobacter. The sequence goes on along the minus strand of CAILON010000371.1, from coordinate 7,800 downwards.
CGCCATCCACTGGCAAGCTGGCAAGATCAAAGTTCTGCAAGATCCCCAAAGCAATGAGAGCGCCAATCCCTTGACCATTGGGTGGTATCTCATGCATAGAATAGGTTTTTCCATCCACGCCTTTAATGTCTTGCTTAATAGTACCCACCCAGTCTGGACGATACGCAGCAAGATCATTGAGCGTCATTGCACCCCCATTACTCTTTGCATAACTGACAATTGAATCGGCAATCTCACCTTCATAAAACTCCCGAATACCTGACTTCGCTATTTTTTTGAGTGTCTTGGCGGCTGCCTCAAAACGAAATATCTCCCCAATTTCTGGAGCACGGCCATGAGGCATGAATGCCTCAGCAAATCCAGGTTGATCATGCAACTCAGGAATGGCGGCGGCCCACTTGTGCGCGACCACCGGCGCCATGGCGTACCCTCTTTCAGCAATTTCAATCGCTGGCTGCAATAAGTCGCCGAGTGGCAGAGAGCCAAAGCGGCGATGCAGCTCTTCCCAGCCTGCCAATGCCCCAGGGACAGTTACCGAATCCCAACCACGCTTAGGTCTATCTGCCAAACCACTTGCATCTGTGCCATATTTTTTAGAAAAATACTCAGGACTCCAGGCTTGGGGCGCGGTTCCTGAAGAATTTAAGCCATGCAACTCTTTTCCATCCCAAACAATGGCAAAACAATCGCTCCCCAAACCATTCGATACTGGCTCAACAATCATTAACGCTGCTGCTGCTGCAATGGCAGCATCAATGGCGTTACCGCCCTGTTGAATAATTTTTAAGCCAGCTTGCGCTGCGAAAGGATGGGATGTCGATACAACATTCCGCCCCATCACTGGCACGCGAATCGTAGGATATGGATTATTCCAATTAAATTTCATAAAGAGTTCTCTTATTCAGGGTTAATCTGCGCTTGCTTAATTAATGCAGTCCAACGTGCACGCTCTTTTGCGACCATGTTGGAAAATTTTTCAGGTGTTCCAGGTATTGGATCAGACCCTACCTGTGCGAATCGCTCAATGACATCTGGTGACTCAATGACTTTATTGAGGGCAGCATTTAATTTCACCACTAATTCAGGTGGTAAATTTTTAGGCCCATATAAACCAAACCAAGTGGTCGATTCGAATTGACCAAGACCATAGTCTTTACCAGCCTCAGCAACTGTTGGGACATCTGGAATTTGTGCAGATCGTTTGGCGCCACCAATCGCCAAAGCGGTCATCTTTCCATCCTTGACTGGCTGAAGACTTGAAACAATCGAGTCAAATAAGATATGAACTTTTCCAGAGACAAGATCAGGCATTGCTAAGGCGGAGCCCTTGTAAGGAACATGTGTCATATCAATTCCCGCTTGCGCTTTAAGAGCCTCAGCATTCAACTGAATAACGGTACCCACTCCGCTAGAGGCATAGTTCAACTCTCCAGGATGGGCCTTTGCGTAAAGCACCAAGTCCTTCACCGTCTTAATGGGTAAAGTTTTGGTCACAGTTAATATTGCTGGAGAAACAGCTACCCCACCAATCGGAGTGAAATCAGTCACAGAATCATAAGGAAGCTTTTTACCGAAGCTAGGCGCAACAGAGTGTGTGCTACTCGTTGTAAATAATAAGGTGTAACCATCAGGCAATGCCCGCATAGCTAATGCAGCACCAATCGTACCCCCGGCGCCAGGATGATTTTCTACAATCACTGATTGCCCTAAATTGCTGGAAAGTTTCAGCGCAACAATTCTGGAAAGCGCATCAGTTGCACCCCCAGGCGGGAAGGGCACAATCATGGTGATCGATTTATTGGGATAGTCTTTTACTCCTTGAGCATGGGCACCCAATAGCCCATTAAAAGAAAATGCGGCCAGTAGGACTATCCAAGATATCGTTCGAAGAGTTTTAAGATTGTTCATATGGTTCCCTAAGCCTTTCCAATATCGTATATGATAATTTTTTGATATCCCTATTTGATCTTCCGTGAGCTCAGTCCACCCCAAAGAATACCTATTTGATCACCTCGTGATTATGGGAAGAGATAGTCTGGATGCCTTAGGCGAGCTATTTGAGGGCAAGGGATTTCACCTAAGCCCCCTCGCCCACCATAACCTTGGCTCAAGCAATCGCCTCATCATGCTTGACACTAGCTATATAGAATTATTGGGTTGGGAAAAAGGCAAACAAGTCCAAAGGGCTGAAATAGCCAATCAAGCCATTGGCCTAGACGCATTAGTATTTCGTACGAACGATGCTAACGCTTGCTATGAGCAACTCAAGTCATCAGGATTCGCAGTCAACCCCGTGCAAGATTTATCACGCGAGGGAGAATTTATGGGTAGTAAGGTACTGGTCGAATTTAAAACTGTTCGATTTTCAGAGCAGCCAATTCCCGGCCTACGTATTTACTTTTGCGAACATCTCACTCCAGATTATGTCTGGCAGGATCAATGGCTCATCCATGCTAATGGTATGAATTCTTTAAAGCAGGTCATCATTGCAAGCTCAGACATCAACAATACTGCTGCATACTTGATGAAGCTGCTAAACCTAGATCCAAAAAAATGTAGTGAAGATCAGGATTCGATTCGAATCAAGCTACCCAATATCGAGCTCTGCCTACAAACTCAGAACACTGCTGAAGGCGTCCATATTATTAGTGCGCGCCTTCAGCAAGATAGCGCAGATCCTGTAGACTTCATTATTGATCAACATTTTCTTACCCAAATCTAGGGGCTTGCCCATGAAAATTACCTCCAACCCATTTTCTCAATATTTGATTTTGGCTTTAGCCGCAATCTCAATGTCTGGCCCTGTTCTATCGCAGAGCGATAAGCCCCTTACTTTAGTCGTACCCTTTCCTCCCGGTGGAAGCACAGACATTACTGCCAGAATAATTCAAACAAAACTGGCTGAGAGAATTGGTAGACCAGTCATTATTGAAAACCGTCCTGGTGCTGCAAGCCAGATTGCTACTCAGCATGTCGCTAGATCAGCGCCCGACGGTAATACCTTGCTTATCAGCTTTGATAACCACTCCATCAACCCAATCGTAAAACCAAAACTACCATATGACACCTTTAAAGATTTTGTTGGTGTTAGCTTATTGGTTCGTTTTCCTTTAGTGATTGCTGCCAACCCTTCAGTGCCAGGCAATAACTTGGCTGAATTTATTGCGGCCGCTAAAAAAAGTCCCGGATTTTTTAGCTACGCTTCCACAGGCGTTGGATCTCTTAATCAACTGGCGATGGAGGACCTAAAGCGTAAAGCGGGCATCTTTGTTCTCCACGTTCCCTATGGTGGTGGTGGTCCTGCTATTGCAGCTGTTGTTGGCAATACCGCAAGCATGACCTTGCTGAGCTATGCTGCACTGAAAGGGCAAATTCAAGCGGATAAGCTCAAGCCACTAGCAGTGACTGGCGCGCAACGTCTCCCTGAGCTACCAAAAACCCCAACTGTTGCAGAGTCTGGCTACCCAGGATTTGAGGCCTACTCCTGGATTGGCGCATTCGCACCAGCTGAAACACCAGCAGCGACAGTGAAGAAGTTGACGGCTGATTTTCAGGCGGTCCTGAGCGACCCTGAAATCAAATCCAAGCTTTCCCAAGGCGGCTTTGATGTTCAAGCGAGCGATGGCCCCACTCTAGATAAATATGCCAAGCGAGAATTTGAGCGCTGGCAACAATTTGTGAAAACAACACAGCTAAATTTAGAAGATTGAAATGAGTGATAAGTTAAATGGTGCAGAAGCTCTAGTGCGGATGCTAGAGCAGTATGAGGTAAAGCATATTTTTGGTTTATGTGGCGATACCAGTCTGCCTTTTTATGATGCTTTGGCCAGACTAGATCATGGCATGCAGCATATTCTCACGAGAGATGAACGCAGCGCAGGCTATATGGCTGATGCCTATGCAAGAGTAACTCATAAGGTGGGCGTATGCGAAGGACCTAGCGGTGGTGGCGCCACCTACCTATTGCCTGGTTTGGTAGAGGCTAATGAATCCTCGATACCAGTGCTAGGAATTACCTCTGATGTACCCGTCACTTCTCGAGGTAAGTTTCCACTAACAGAACTGGATCAACAGGCCTTATATGCACCGCTAACCAAATGGAACACCACCATTGATTTAGCGGAACAAATTCCTTCGGCAGTCAGAAATGCATTCAGGGCAATGACTACAGGAAAACCTGGTAGTACTCATATTTGCCTGCCTCATGATGTGCAAAAATATGCTGTTGACAGCAGTGATATTTGGGCTCAAAAAGAACATTGCCAATATCCAGCTCAGCGTTATGTTGCCAATAGTGCCGATATTGAAAAAGCAGGTGAATTGTTACTTGCCGCCAAGTTCCCAGTATTGATATGTGGTGGTGGCGTAATTAATTCAGGCGCAGAACAAGTGCTGGAGAATATTGCGCAATTGCTCAACATCCCCGTTTGCACCACAGTGAGTGGTCAAGGCAGCTTGGCTGGTAATCACCCCTTAAATGCGGGTGTTGTTGGCGCTAATGGTGGAGTGATGGCCACTAGAGATGTGGTGAATAGTGCAGATACGGTCTTTTTCATCACTTGCCGCGCTGGATCTACCACTACTGAAAATTGGCGCTACCCCAATAAATCTATTCCGATTATTCATCTAGACATTGATCCAGAAACCATTGGGGCAAATTACCCCACCGCCGTTGGCTTAGTTGGCGATGCCAAATTAACACTTGAGCAGCTATACAGTTATTTAACGAGCAATATTCAATCTCGCACAAACGACTGTGTCGATGGCAAAGCAGTGGTTGCCAAAGCAAAGCATATTAAATTTGAATCCTTCCTCAAATTAGCGAACAGCAATGAGGCGCCGATTCTTCCGGAAAAAATTGTTCATGCCCTAAATAAACTTCTACCAAAAGATGCCATCGTTTGTGCAGACCCAGGCACTCCCTGCCCTTATTTCTCTGCTTACTTTATGAGTGACATCCCAGGCAGACATTTCATTACCAACCGCGCTCATGGTGCCTTAGGGTTTGCCATGTCCGCTGCGATTGGCGCTGCCGTTGGTAGACCACAATCTAAATGTGTTGCCGTGATGGGAGATGGCAGCTTTGGTTTTACCGTCGGTGAACTAGAAACAATCACACGCTATAAATTACCCTTGCTCATGATTGTGATTTCTAATTCTGTATATGGCTGGATTAAGGCAAGCCAAAAATCTGGATACGATAAGCGCTATTTCTCAGTAGACTTTAACCGTACAAACCATGCTAAGGTAGCAGAGGCCTATGGTGTGCGTTCATGGACGGTTGATGATCCGCTGAAGCTTGAGGCGGCCTTAAAAGCAGCAATCGAATGTGGTGAACCTGCTCTAGTGGATATTATTTCTCAACCTTTGCAAGATGCTGCTGCACCGGTTAGTCAATGGATGGGCTAAACCCACTCTTCAAGCAGTATGAATCTGCATTAAGGGCAAGCTAACATTTTTCTCGGGAAGTTTTGTAATGTTATAAGCTGCCACACAGGAAGCCACCAGCAATAACGCCCCCAACACTGTAGCCCAGCCAATTTTTTTCTTACGCAACACAATCTCCTCGGATAATTTGATGGGTATTATCTCAAATATGAAGACCGACATGGCAATATTGCCTGGGTGTTTGCGATAATCCCCTTCTTTAAAGGCATACTAAGGCTACTATGAAAGCACCCCACTGGTCTCAACACTGGCACCTCATTAGCTCAACACACCGCCTATTGGCCGTGATTTTAGTTGGCTTGGTGGCTTTTTTCTTACTATCTGCCCCGTCAACCTTGGTTAGACTAGCCTTAGCTTGGATTATTGCCAGCAGTCTTTATGTGTTCGCAACTTTTATCATGATGTATTTTTCTACCAAAGAAAATGTATCTAGTCTCTCCCAAAAAGAGGACGATGGGGCGCCATTTATTTTGCTCATCACCTTACTTGGGGCCATCACCAGCATAGTCATCATCGTGATGATTATGACTGACCTCAAATCTTTATTAATTGCTAATACTGCAATGGAAATTGGTCTAGTGCTGCTGACCTACATCAGCTCTTGGTTCTTAATTCATACTGCGTTTGCCTTGCACTATGCCCATGTCTATTACCAAGACTATGAGCGAACTAAAGAGCCGCCCTTACTGTTTCCTGCAACCCTAAAGCCCGTCTATTTTGACTTCTTGTATTTTTCAATGGTTCTTGGAATGACATGTCAAACAGCAGACGTCAATATTGCTAGTTTCAAAATGCGCTACTTGGCCATGATGCAGGGTTGGATTGCCTTTTTATTCAATACCACCTTATTGGTGATGACGATTAACTTAATCTACGACTTACCAAATCGTTAAAAAGTCATTAGTGAAAAGGGATGAGATTGGGCATTGTTAAAAATATCGGCTTAGCGTTCGTGCTGTTTATGGGTTGCATTCTGCAATCCCATGCGGTTCAGTCATCCCCCAATGAGCCAATCACGATTGATACTCAAAGAATTGTTTGGAAAGGTGATTTAGATGGCATGATCCAGCGCCGAGTCGTGAGGGTTTTGTTACCCTACAACAAGACTCTCTATTTTCTCGATAAAGGCGGTCAGCAGCGTGGTCTCATGTACGACATGATGACGGAATTTGAGCAGAATCTAAATAGGCAAGTAGTTAACAAAAACCTCAAGATTCATTTTATTTTTGTACCCACAGCACGCGATCGCCTCATTCCAGATTTGTTAGCAGGCAAAGGTGACATCATTGCGGCCGATCTCACCGTTACTCCTGAGCGAAAAAAACTGATTGAATTCTCAACCCCAATTACTAGTAACGTAAAAGAGGTAATCGTCACATCAGCACAAGGTCCTAATCTAAATAGCCTAGAAGATTTATCAGGGAAAATAGTATTCATTAACCCCTCTACCAGCTACGCCGACAGTCTCAAGCGCCTTAACACTGAGCTCCGTAAGCAGAAAAAACCACTTATCATCATTAAAGATGCGCCCGGAATATTTGAAACAGAAGATATCTTGGAGATGGTGAATGCAGACTTAGTTCCCATTACAGTCAGTGATTTGTACTTAGCCAATTTTTGGAAGAAGACATTCTCCAACATTCGTATTCATGAGAATTTGACTTTGACTAGTGGCGGCGATATTGCTTTTGGATTTCGCAAAAATTCTCCAGTGCTCAAGAAAGCGCTAGATGCCTTTACGGAGAAAAATAAGGTCGGGAGTAGTTTTGGCAATCAAAAACTGCAGGCATATCTCAAGACCGTCAAGTGGGTGAAAAATTCTACCAACCCCGCAGACCTCCAAAAATTTCATTCCCTAGCAAACGTATTTCAAAAATACAGCGATCAATATCAAATTGACTGGCTACTCATGACTGCCCAAGGCTACCAAGAGTCTCGCCTTGATCAAAACAAGAAAAGTAAAGTGGGTGCTATTGGTGTCATGCAAATTATGCCTGCTACAGGTAAAGATCTTAAGGTCGGAGACATTCAGCAAGTTAACAATAATATTAATGGCGGCATTAAATATATTCGCTACCTGATTGATCAGTATTACAGCAAAGAGCCCATGACCGATTTAAATAAAGTCCTATTTGCCTTTGCCGCGTATAACGCAGGACCCGCTAGAATTCAGCAATTAAGGGTTGAGGCAGCCAAACGGGGCCTTAACCCTAATATCTGGTTTGATAATGTTGAGCGTATTGCTGCAGAGCGTATTGGCAATGAAACCGTGCAATACGTTAGCAATATCTATAAATACTCTGTGGCCTATAAATTGGTGCTCGAGCTTCCCTCCAAAAAATAAATATTTAC
>CAILON010000370.1 GCA_903835865.1 uncultured beta proteobacterium | reverse complement strand
TTTTTTCACAGAGTCAGTCAATTTGGTAATAATTGGTGAAGGAGTTCCGGCCGGGGCATATAAAGCCACCCATGACTCAAGCTGAAAAGAGGCTAGGCCAGCTTCTGCTGTAGTGGGGACGTTAGGCATTCCAGGATGACGGCTCTTTCCAGTCACAGCCAGGCCTTTTAGTTTGCCACTTTGAACATGTTGCATTACTGATGGTGGCGTAGTGATAAATACTTGAACCTGACCTGCAAGCACATCTTGGACTGCTGGGCCAGAGCCCTTATAGGGGACATGCACCATGTCCACTCCAGTAGTTTGTTTGAAGATTTCTGTACCAATGTGAGAAACAGAACCATTTCCCTGTGAGGCGTAATTTAATTTACCGGGATTGGCTTTTGCATACGCAATCAATTCTTTGAGGTTGTTAACCGGAACCGATGGATGCACAGCGATCACATTAGTGGAAACCGTTAAGAGAGCTACCGGTGAAAAATCTTTTATCGGATCCCATGGGAGCTTATCCATCAGGGCTGGATTTCCAACGTGATATCCAGAGTAAGAAATGAGTAAGGTGTAGCCATCAGGCTTTGCCTTAGCTACATATTGATAAGCTGTGTTTCCGCTAGCGCCCGGCTTGTTATCAACTACAACAGGTTGACCAATAACTCTGGTTAAGGGCTCGCTTAATAGGCGCGCAGAGGTATCCACTAGTCCACCAGGTGGATTAGGTACCACAAGGGTGATTGGTCGATCAGGAAATTCATCTGCAAAAGCGAATCCACAGGTACAGATCACACTAAGTACTAGTAGCACTTTGCGTGCAAGATAAATATTTTTCATCACTATCTCCTATTAATCATTTTTATTTAGCGCTGGCCAACTTTGACATTACCAAATATTGCCTGAGCTTCACGTGGTAAACAACGCCAATATCGCTCATTAGACGGAACCGTTCCATCTAAGGCCGCTGCAGCCTCCCATGCCCATCGTGGTTTATATAAGAATGCACGCGCTAATGCTATGAGATCTGCGTCGCCATTTTGCAAAATTGCTTCAGCCTGATGTGGATCCGTAATGAGTCCAACCGTCATAGTTGGTAGGCCAGATTTTTCTTTCACAATCCTGGCAAATGGGACTTGATAATTGGGTCCAATAGCAATTTTTTGTGCAGGTGAAATTCCGCCTGAAGAAATATGGACAAAATCAGCGCCTAAGGGTTTTAAACGAGCGGCAAAATCTGCCGTTTCTTCAGGGGTCCATCCTCCTTCTATCCAATCGCTAGCTGATATGCGAATTCCTAATACTCCCTGATAGGCAGCTCTGACTGCTGTAAATAGCTCCATTGGGAAACGAATGCGATTTTCGTATGAGCCACCATATTCGTCAGTGCGCTGATTAGCAATTGGGGATAAGAACTGGTGCAATAAATATCCATGGGCACCATGTAATTCGATGCCATCAATACCAATTCGATCGGCGCGTTGAGCTGACTTCACAAATGCTTCGATCAGTTCTTTCAAATCAGTAGAACTGAGCTCATTAGGTGGTCGCTCACCTTCTAGCTGCGGTACGGCAGAAGGTGCCCCAGTCTCCCACCCGCCTTGGTCTACTGAAAGCAGTTGGCCGCCATGCCATGGTGTTGCACTAGATGCCTTGCGGCCTGCATGTGCCAGTTGAATGAAAACTGGAGTAGCGGGCGCCAATTGGCGTGCCCTGCTCAATTTATCCTCAAGGGCGGCCTCGGTACGGTCATCCCATAAACCTAGGCATGACGGGGTGATGCGTCCCTCAGGGGTTACTCCGGTAGCCTCAATAATGAATAAAGCCGCCCCGCTATTCAGTAAATTACCCCAGTGCATCAGGTGCCAGTCAGTTGCCTCACCATTGACTGCTGAGTATTGACACATTGGAGCAACGACAATGCGATTAGCCAGTTTTAGGGCCCCACGAGGGCTATTTAGGGTGAAGCTAGTGAACAAAAGACTCATTGCATACCTTTAAAAACTTGCAAAATGGAACAAATAACCAAAATCGACATATAGCGATAAAATAGTAGAAATAAGAATAAACGAGACAGCGAAGTCGTGCGGGTAAATGAGCCAA
>CAILON010000369.1 GCA_903835865.1 uncultured beta proteobacterium | reverse complement strand
TGGAAACCAGCATAACTCTTTTCCAGAAGCATTCATGATTCCAATTCCGGCGCCAGGGGCTGTGATAGGAAAAGCTCTGACAGGATGAATGCCGACATGGCGCGTGCCATTTGCATCAATAAAAACCAAGCGGCCTAAAGTATCGCGTTCGAGCTGATGGGATTTGCTCTGATGACTCATACGCCTCCCCCGGTGTTTTTAGCAAGTTCTTGAAGTTGCTCTTCTTCTTGCTCTTCAAGACTTTCGCCAATAGCACCACCTTCTACTAACTCCGCAGCATGACGCAGTTGCGCTTGATACAAGGTGTAGTAGGCGCCTTCAGCTTCCATCAACTTTTCGTGTGAACCAATCTCCACAATCTCGCCTTTATCTAATACAACCAGACGATCAGCTTTACGTAATGTAGATAAGCGATGAGCAATCGCAATGGTGGTACGACCTTTAACGAGATTATCTAAAGCGCGTTGAATTTCTTTTTCAGTAGTGGTGTCGACTGAAGAGGTGGCCTCATCCAAAATCAAAATGCTTGGATTGATTAAGAGTGCCCGTGCAATCGAAATACGTTGACGCTCACCACCTGACAAGGATTGGCCCCGCTCACCTACTAAAGAGTCATAGCCTAGCGGTAATCGGAGAATAAATTCATGCGCATGAGCAGCGCGTGCTGCTTCAATAATTTCTTCGCGAGATGCGCCTGGCTTGCCATAGGCAATATTTTCAGCAATCGTGCCAAAGAATAAAAACGGCTCCTGTAGTACTAAGCCAATACATTTGCGATAGTCGGCGATGCCAATACTCCGAATATCACGCCCATCTAAAGTAATGGCTCCTGAGCTGACATCATAAAAACGGCAAATCAAATTCACTAAGGTGCTCTTACCTGATCCGCTATGACCCACTAAGCCAATCATTTCACCAGGGGCAATATCTAAGTTAATCCCTTTGGTCACCGCTCGGTTTCCATAGCGGAAGCCCACACCACGCATAGTGATACGCCCCTTTACATCCTCTAAAGGGGCGGGATTAATAGGCTCTGGAACACTAGAGACGTGATCCAAAATATCAAAAATTCGCTTAGCGCCCGCTGCCGCCTTTTGGGTGTGCGACACAATGCGACTCATCGAATCTAGGCGCACATAAAAACGACCGATGTAAGCTAGGAAGGCGATTAATACGCCGACCGTGACCTTTTGATGCGCGACCTGCCAAATGCCAAATCCCCAAACCACCAATAGCCCTGTTTCGGTCAGCAGCGTTACTGTTGGTGAGAACAGGCCCCAGACGCGATTAACGCGATCATTGATTTGTAAGTTATGTTTGTTGGAATCGACAAAACGATTGAGTTCACGATCCTCCTGAGCAAATGCTTTAACTACACGAATACCGGGAATCGTATCGGCCAGAATATTGGTGACCTCTGACCAAATGCGGTCAATCTTCTCAAAACCAAAACGCAATTTGTCTCGCACTGCATGAATCATCCAAACGATGAATGGCAGAGGCGCGAGCGTTACTAAAGCTAAAAGCGGATCAATCGAGAACAAGATCGCCGCTGTCATGGTGATCATCAAAACATCTGTTACAAAGTCTAGGGCGTACAGTGAGAGGAATACACAAATACGATCGGTTTCAGCGCCAATACGGGCGATCAAATCCCCTGTACGCTTGCCGCCGAAATACTCCAAGGACAGCTTGAGTAAATGCTCGAAGGTCGTATTGCGTAAATCCGCACCAATGCGTTCGCTGACCAATGCCAGCAAATACGTTTTCCACCAGCCCAAAGCCCACGCAATAATGGCTGCACCAAAGAGCGCAAATAAATACAAACTTGCCAAATGGAAATCAATGGGACTGCCCTTCTCATACGGAATCAATACATGATCCATCAAAGGCATGGTGAGATAAGGTGGAATCAAGGTTGCTCCGGTAGAGAGCAAGGTCAATACAAAACCTAGAAGGAGTTGTTTTTTATAGGGCCTAGCAAAACGCCATAATTTAAATAATGTCCAAGTAGAAGGCGGCTTATCGTCCTCAGGATCACACGTTGGACAAGTATCTGAATTCGCAGGCTTTGGACTGAGGCATACCGGGCAAACTTGCTTATCGTATTCACTTGCCTCCGCTTGCTTTTCAGGGTGACTCTTAGTGAGCTGCCTAAAACTTGACTGAAGACGCAAGACCTGAGG
>CAILON010000368.1 GCA_903835865.1 uncultured beta proteobacterium | reverse complement strand
CATAATGCCCGCTGGATAGAAATGCTTGGCGAGAATCCAAATCAGCAATTCTTCTCTGTTGAGGATTTCAAAAGCCGCATTCACCCAGATGATTTGGGTGCCGTCTTAGAACAATTAGGTCTAGCCCTAGATGGTGTTCACGAGTATCGATATCGATATCGCATGATTGGACTTGATGGCCGTCAATTCTGGGTAGAAGATAAAGGGGCGGTGATTGAAAGATCGCATGATGGCAAGCCACTTCGTATGGTTGGTGCTATCAACGATGTCACTGAGTTAGTGTTGGCTAATGAAAAAATCGAAGAGTTAGCGTTTTATGACCCCTTAACGCAGGTTTTGAACCGAAGACTCTTTGAAGATCGCCTCCATCAAAAGCTAGTACGAACCCAACGCAGTCAACATTACGGCGCATTACTCTTTGCAGACTTGGACCATTTTAAGGAACTCAATGATCGCTATGGCCATCAGGCGGGTGATTTGAGGTTAATAGATATAGCTAAACGCATGAAAGAGTGTGTTCGAGAAACCGATACCGTGGCACGCTTTGGAGGAGATGAGTTTGCCATCATCCTTGGTGAGTTAGGTGACGATCAGACTACTGCGCATTTGCAAGCAAAGAAAATTGCTGAAAAATTATGTCAAAGTTTATCGGCAGCCAGTTGTTTAAAAGATGCCACACACAAAGTATGCAAATCTATTGAGATTGGAAAATGTAGATGCTCTGTCAGTATTGGTGTTAAGTTGTTCAAAGGCGGTGAGATTACTCAGGAGCAGTTGATTGCCCAAGCTGACAGCGCCATGTATCAAGCCAAAAAAGCGGGTGGAAACCGTGTTCAGTTCTATGAACTAGATACTGCTTAATAACGGATCTATGAATCCGACTATTTTATAGGCGACTTTATGTTCTCAAAATCCAACCCAGCCAAAAGATTAAATCTAGTTCTGATTGTCAGTATTTGTATCGGTGAAGCTCTAGTCATGTTTGCCTTGCCGTCCTTTGGAGATTTGTCAAACGGGGTCACTGTTTTACTGGATATAACTTTACTAACCCTCATTACCATCCCCCTTGTAAATTGGACGGTTACGATACCCATGAAGAAATATATTCATGACTTAGAGTTTGCAAAGCACAAGATACTTGTACGAGAAAACCAAATGTTAGCTGCCTTAAACTCCTTGGCAGCGGCTAAGGATAATGAAACAGGCAGCCATATTATTCGTACCCAGCAATATGTAGAACTACTTGCAAAGCGATTAAAAAGTATGGGGCATCACGCCGATACTTTATCTGATGATCATATTGAAAAGCTAGTCAAGGTAGCGCCCTTGCACGATTTGGGAAAAGTAGGTATTCCGGATCACATTCTGAAAAAGCCGGGTCAATTAACGGAAGAAGAAAGAGATCTCATTTATGCGCACTCTATGATTGGGGAAAATATTTTTCTTGCAGCCCAGTCAGAAGATGTTGAGATAGATTTAATTGCTATTGCCATGAAGGTAGCTGGATCTCATCATGAAAAATGGGATGGATCAGGTTATCCCAGAAAATTGCAGGGAGACACTATTCCAATCGAAGCT
>CAILON010000367.1 GCA_903835865.1 uncultured beta proteobacterium | reverse complement strand
CGTTGTAATTTGGAGCGGTAGTTCAGTTGGTTAGAATATCGGCCTGTCACGCCGAGGGTCGCGGGTTCGAGTCCCGTCCGCTCCGCCAGAATAGTGACTAAAAGCCCGAGAAATCGGGCTTTTTTATTTTTACCTTAAACATTGTTTGATTACACTAATCCGCATGTCTTCGACTAAAAGAACTAATAAAAGTAGCCAAAGTGGCCGATATGCTGAAACCACTTTGATAGAGGATGTGCTGGAGGCTAATCGGAATGTTGGCGAGCATATTGACTCTATAACAAGGAGATCTACTCTAATTCAAGAGCGCATCATGGGATCGCATCCCGAAGTGACGATCAGAGTCATCAGAAGAATTCTGACCAAGGATTTGGAAAAGCCTTAGTTAAAATATCCATATATCCAACTCTATTCATAAAAATTATCTAGAAATTCAATATGTCTTCAAAATTTAGATTCACCTTGATAGCCTCTTTTGCTACCTCTATGGTTAGTTATGCATCTTTATCTAATGCACAACAGTCCTCCGACTCAATGGTACCCAATGCGGGCTTATATGTGGGTGTTGGTATTGGGGCGAACTCAACCCAATTTAACGGTCAAACCCTCTCGGGTACGGGGCTCACAACAGATACGATTGCTGGTAGAACAGCTAGTGGAATTGGCAGTGGTGAGACTGGAGTTGTTTTTGGTCCAGCTAAGTCAATCTCACCATCTGTACAAATTGGGTATTTTCAAAAATTCCAAGATTCTAGCTATCTGTGGGGTACGAAATTTTCATATAGCTACATTGGGGGGTCTCCAGCGACTACCTACAATGTTCAATTGCCTCAATATGGGACGTTCCCTAATGGCAAGCCATTAACTGGCGGGGATGCTGTTACAAGCTCATATCAAAAATCTATCACCAATCAAATATCTCTAATTCCGTATTTTGGTAAGTCGTTAGAAAAGGGGATGATCTATTTTGGTGTTGGGCCGACATATTCACAGGTAAGATCAACAACTAATGGTTTAGTTGGATATGCTCAGATTGATGGGCGTACTGTAGATGTTAGTGGTGCACCACAATCATTTATTGCTTCGCAGTGGGTTTACGGTGGCGCTGCCATGCTTGGCGGTTCCTATTTCATCGATAAGGACTGGTTTTTAGATCTGAGCTATACCTATGCAATGACGCAGAATAAAACATCAAACCGCATCTCTCCGTTCTCAAATCCCCCTACAACAGGTTTCTTAATAGGTAGCTCGACTGGTACTGCAGCAGTTCAGACAATTGGCCTAACTCTTAATAAGCTTTTTTAAGTCAGGCGCAAGCACATTAGAAAAAATAAAGCCCCTTGTGAGGGGCTTTATTGTTAGTCAGAACCAGAAGTTTACGTATTATTTTTTCTTCGGGGTTGTAATGGATGCGGCCATCGCATCAAAGTAAACCACTTTTACCTGTTCGCCGACCGCTACATCTGCCAATAGAGCAGGATTTTTAACGGTTACGGTAGTGATTTTGCCGCTAGGTCCTTTTACAGAAACCAATTTCTTTTCACGGTCTACACCAACAATATCCGCAATGATGGTGGTTGTATTTGCGATCACTTCTGATGGCTTTTCGTTAGCCTTAGA
Source organism: uncultured beta proteobacterium (assembly GCA_903835865.1). Taxonomy (GTDB): domain Bacteria; phylum Pseudomonadota; class Gammaproteobacteria; order Burkholderiales; family Burkholderiaceae; genus Polynucleobacter. The sequence continues at coordinate 2,747 of CAILON010000367.1, read as the reverse complement.
ATTTGTAACAGTGCTAGTTTCTACCTTACTGCGGATTCCAGTGCTCTTTGCTTTAATTAATTCAATAGCAACAGCAGTTTCATAGGATACATTCACCAAATCGCCTTTTTTAATTTGAGCAAAATTAGTGATTTCAGGTCCCGCAACAAACTTAGATTCGCCCTCTTTATTTTTGAATGTGATGGTGCGTGTTTTAGCATCCACTTTAAGCACTTCACCTTCATACAACTGGTAGCGATTATCCGTAACTGCAGCATCGATTACGATAGGTTTAGCGCCGCTTGAATCTGTTGTCTTAGGTTGAGCCATTAAAGAAGGGCTAACAAGCATAGCCGCAAGAATAACTGCGATAGGTGTAAGTTTGATATTCATTATTTCCCTTGTAATTAAAAATTCTATGTCAAATATTAGCTTATTTTTATCAAAGTTCATGCTTTATAGCCAATTTAGGACTAGCCAATGAAAAATGCGCATTTTTGTTAAGATCGAAAGATTGAAATTATGAGATTAAAGAAGGGGAATTCTATGACTCAGTTTGCCGCCAATCTGACCATGCTTTTTAACGAAGTTCCATTTATGGAGCGCTTCAAAAAAGCTGCCAACTCTGGTTTTAAAGGGGTAGAGTTTCTTTTTCCTTACGCCTATTCTGCTGCGGACATTAAGAGAGAGCTTGATCAGAACCAACTGGAATTGGTTTTGCATAATTTGCCTGCAGGAGATTGGGATGCAGGCGAGAGAGGCATTGCCTGTTTACCTAGTCGTATCGAAGAATTTCAAGAGGGAGTTCAAAGAGCTATTGCATACGCTAAGGTATTGGGCGTTCCACAACTTAACTGTTTAGCTGGAAAAGCTCCAAGTGATATAGACCCTAAGTTACTGCATGACACCTTTGTCGCTAACCTAAAATTTGCTGCCGCTGAACTGAATAAGGTTAACTTAAGGCTTTTAATTGAGCCAATAAATACCTTTGATATTCCGGGCTTCTTTTTATCCAAGACCCAACAAGCAATTCAAATACTAAATGATGTAGCTGCAGATAATATTTTTATTCAATATGACATCTATCATGCACAACGCATGGAGGGCGAACTTTCGAAAACTATCGAAACTTATCTACCTAAGATTGCCCATATTCAACTGGCCGATAATCCTGGAAGAAATGAGCCGGGGACCGGTGAAATTAACTATGCTTATCTGTTTAGATTGTTAGATCGCCTAGGCTATAAGGGATGGGTAGGCTGTGAATACAAACCTGCCACCAATACCGAGGCAGGTTTGGGGTGGATGTCCACGTACCAATAAACAACTATAAACATTAAGGTCAGAATTTATATGGCATCAACCCTAGTTGTTTATTTGCATGGATTTAGATCCTCACCAAGATCGAGTAAGGCTGTCATGACGGGTTCAGCAGTTAAGGCCATTTCTAACTCAAGCAATCCTATTGAATGGTACTGCCCACAATTGCTAGCATCTCCTAAGGAAAGCATGGCTCTTGTTACTCAACATATAGAAGAATCTAAGGCAGACCGAATTGTGGTGGTGGGATCATCGCTTGGTGGTTTTTATGCTAATTATTTAGCGGAAAAATATGGGTGTAAGGCAGTTGCTCTTAATCCAGCAGTGCGTGCAGCACGTGAGCTTGCGCCTCATGTAGGAATGCTTAGCGCTTATGATAGTGATGAGCCTTTTGATTTCCGCCCTGAATACATTGATGAACTAAAAGCCCTGCAAGTAGAAGCGATATCGAATCCAAGTCAATATTTTTTGATAGCAGCAAAAGGGGATGAATTACTAGACTGGCAAGAGATGTCGGCCTTTTATCCCGGCGCAAAGCAATTGATACTAGAGGATGGGGATCATGGCATTTCTGACTACCCAGAACACCTTCCATCGGTTCTTAAATTTATATTTGAATAGCCCAATTGATTGAAGAGTACAACTTCTGTAAGATGATCTGAACAATCACAGCCCTTTTATGGTGGATTGGGAAAGGAGAGTTTGTGCTAAATATCTTAAAGCTGGACGCCGGTGGAATTCCCCAGGGATGGGTTAATGCAGAAGAAGCTACTAAGCACTATGCTGACAGTAGCGTGCTTTGGACTTTAGGTGACCCCATTTTTAAAATGCGAGGCGGCATCTCTAAATCTAGCGGTATTCAGTCTGTGATTGAGCTGCATTCCATTATTGCCGTCAAAGGCACATCTAAGATAAATCTTTTTGATGTCGTGCCAGCTATTACTAAACACAAACTTTTCAAACGAGATTGCGGACTTTGCGCTTACTGTGGCGATTCTATTCACGAGAGCCATGCAGAGGCAGAGCACATTATCCCAAATAGCCGCGGTGGAAAATATACTTGGATGAACTTAGTTATCTCTTGCAGACCATGTAATCAACGAAAGGGCAATCGAACTCCTGAACTCGCTGGAATGGGGCTTCTTTTTACGCCATATCAGCCGAGTCTTTATGAAGATATGATTCTTAAAGGACGCAATATATTGGCAGATCAAATGGATTTTTTAGCAGCCAAACTTCCAAAAAATAGCCGTTTACTTGAGATATCCCTCTGCGACTAAAGCTTACTCAGCTTCTTTGCATCATCATTATATGAAGTCCCTTTGGATCATAGCTGTTGCATTAGCTCTATCTTTATTGGGTCATTTGATTCTCTTTTTTGGTATTCCTTTTTTAAGATTTTCTTCTGCACCTGAAATTCCTCAAGATCTCATTATTAAAACGGAATT
>CAILON010000366.1 GCA_903835865.1 uncultured beta proteobacterium | reverse complement strand
GCATGGGGTTATAGCTCTCTCGGATTGCTTGTAGCAGTTTTGGTGTTTGCTTTAGTCTGTGGACTTGCGGGCTGGACTAAAGGGGTGTGGATTATTGCTCTTGCCGTCATGGCATGGGCAGGGCATTGGCATGAATCCACCAATCTTTGGGATTATGTTTTAGATCCAATGTTGGCGATCTGGGCGGTGATTGCTTTGGTCAATACTATGCAACGCAGACGTCGCGATAAGGCTAGGTCTGGCTTCTTATTTAGACCAGGCTAAGCTTTGAGATAAGGCAGATAATTATTCTTGCTTTCTTGCTTGTTAGGGGGTTGATATGAATTTGGCAGCGCAATCAAAATCTAGTTTATGGCAATCTATCGGATGGAGCCTCGCGATACTGCTTGGCATCAGTGGCTGTGCCAATAATTACAACCCTTATCAGCAATACGCCTACCCACAGTCTTATATGCAAATCGATTCTTATTCAGGGACGCCTCTAATACTACCGAATGCGCAACTTGAATCCTTAGTATCCCCAATTGCGCTGTATCCCGATTCACTGCTCTCCCTGATGTTGTTGGCTTCAACCTATCCACTAGAAGTAGCTGAAGCCTACAACTGGAGAAACAGTAATGCCAGCCTTAAGGGGGTTGATTTACAAAATGCGTTAAAGACGCAGACCTGGAACGATAGTGTGAAATCGCTCATGTTATTTCCGCAGGCTTTTAATATGATGGGCAGTCAGTTGCAATGGACGCAAAATTTAGGCAATGCTTATAAGCTGCAATCAAGCGATACCATGAAGGCAATTCAGTCACTCAGAAAGCGCGCCATGCAGGCGGGTACTTTAAAAAGTTCTCCGCAAATGACGGTGACTACCGATGCCAGCGCTAATATTCTGATTGCGCCAAGCAACCCTCAGTTGGTTTATGTGCCCACCTATAATCCTACTGCGGTATATGGCGCGTGGCCTTATCCTGACTACCCACCATATCCAGCATACAACCCAGCTTGGGGGCCCATGGCTTTTGGTTTGGGTTTTGCAGTGGGTGATGCTTTTTGGGCTACGCCTGCTTGGTCCAATGGCACGATCAACGCCACCAATGTAAATACAAATTCATCGCGCGGTTTGATTGGTCCGAGCAATGTGCAAAATCAACAAAGATTGCTCAATGACTGGAGGAGTAATGCAACTCCTCAAGATCGGCAAGATGTCCGCAACGCATCGCAGCGTGCAGATAATACTTTTCAACGCGATGCCACTCCACAAGAACGTGCGCAGGCAGATCGCATGAATCAAGAAGCACGCAATGCTTACCAGCAAGATAGAACAAATCCAAATGCTTATCGCGAAGCTGCTCAGGAGAATGCCATGCGAGAGCAGGCGCGTTTTGATGGTGGTCAAGATCGATTTAATGCGGGCCGCATGGGTGGTGGCGGTGGTGGATTTGGTGGCGGCCACATGGGCGGATTTAGACGTTAATTTATTGAAAGCATTGCATATGAAAATATTGAAGAATGCCTTACTGATTGCGGCTTCCTTTTGTCTGTGTCAACAGTTAGTGCTGGCACAGGCCGAAATGCCTGCCAATGATGCTTCGACTGCAGCGTTGGTGCAGTTATGTAAAAACCAAAATGATCAGGATGCCCAAAACTTTTGTTTTGGCTTTGGAGAGGGCGTATTCCAAGCTTACTTAGCTAGTCGACCCGCTAATGCAAAGCCAAGCATTTGCTTTCCGCAACAAGGAGGCTCTCGAGAGCTAATCTTGCAAGAATTTTTAAAGTGGAATCGAGTCAATCCTCAATTTAATTCAGAGAGAGCCGCTAAAACGCTCGTGCGGTTTTTTGCACAGAGCTATCCGTGTAAGCAATAAAATGTTAAAAGTGCTAAATTAGATCTACTATTTTAGGAGTAGATACATGACATTCAATACCAAGGCAGTTCTTCTCGCTGTGTTTTCCTTGTCGATTTCGGCTGTTGCAAATGCCCAGTCCGGTGAAAATACTTATAAGCAGGTGTGCGTGAGCTGTCATGGCGCTGGTGTGCTCAATGCTCCTAAGTTTGGTGATAAAGCCAAGTGGGCCCCTTTGATTGCAGAAGGACAAGTTACTCTTACAGCCCATGCTTATGTTGGGGTAAGGGCAATGCCACCCAAAGGCGGCAATCCCAATTTGACGATTGAGGCCTTTTCAGACGCCTTGGTTTATATGGTGAATAACTCCGGCGGTAAATGGACTACACCCGATGCTAAGACAATAGTGGCAATCAATAAAGAAGTTGAAACGCGCAAAGCTGGATTAAACAAAAAGCAATAGTTTTAATCTGCTTTGATGTTGGCGTCTTTAATGACTTTCTCCCACATGGTTAATTCTCGATGGATGCGCTTGGCAGAATCTGCTGGAGTAAGGTAGTTCACATAGACGCCAGCACCTAGCATGCGCTCTTGAACATCGGGGCGCTGCAAGATCACTTTGATATCGGCATTGAGTTTATCGATGATGGGTTTTGGAGTGCCAGCAGGCGCCATAATTCCAAACATACTGACTACATCAAAGTTGGGCATACCAGTGGCTTCCGTTACTGTGGGCACATCTGGTAGTTGACTAATCCGTTTTGCAGTGGTGACAGCCAATGCACGTAACTTGCCCGCTTGAATAAATGGCAAAGCTGCAGGAACAGTTTCTGACATACTCAGTACTTGTCCGCCAACCAAATCCGTCATTGCTGGGCCACTACCTTTATAAGGGACGTGGAGTAGATCAAGACCTAATTGAGCGCGGAACATTTCCATAGCAAGGCGCTGTGGCGCGCCGGCACCCGATGAAGCAAAAGTAAGCTTGCCAGGATTGGCCTTTGCATAAGCAATGAACTCTTTCATATTGTTCACTGGCACTGAAGGGTTTACAACAAAGACAAGGGGCACGACACCCACTACACCAACCGGTGAAAAATCTTTTTCTAAGTTGTATTTAATACCGTCTTTGTTTAAGCCAGTATTGATGGCATGTGAAGTCAATGCAGCCAAGAGGAGGGTATAGCCATCTGGTGGAGACTTCGCCACCATGTCAGCACCAATGTTCCCGCTATCGCCTGAACGGTTATCTGGAACAACTTGCTGATTGAGTGATTTAGAGAGCTCTTGAGCCATGATGCGTCCGATCACATCGGTAGCGCCCCCTGGTGGGAATGGAATGACCATGCGAACCTGCTTGTCTGGGTAATTCTTGATGGCTGCATTGCTTTGGGCATAGGCATTACCCAATAGAGTCGATAGGCAAAGGGCAAATAGGAGTGTTTTTTTCATGGCTTGTCTCAAAAATCCGTTTTTATATGAATGATGGTGCGTTTTTTCTATTATCTACACAAATTCAATTCCTGCCCTAAGTCAATAAATCTATTGCGAAGCTAATTACAATGAAGCAATGAACCTTCAAGCCCATGAAATAGAGATTATTGGTTATTGCGCTGCATTCTTAACGACGATCGCTTTTTTGCCCCAAGCTATTCACTCCTGGCGCACCCGCAACTTTGCGGGGGTTTCTTTGGGGATGTATTCCCTATTTACTGCTGGTGTAGGCTTATGGCTCATTTATGGCCTCATCATCGAAAAGTGGCCTTTAATATTGGCCAATGCGATCACCTTTGCCTTAGCTCTCAGTATCTTATTGTTGAAATTGCGTCATACTTCCAAAGAGCCAAAATAAATTACCCAACCATTGCGCATCAAAGAAAGGTTAGTCATGAGTTCCCAATATGTTATCGAGCCACCAGTATTGACATCGTTGCCTGTGTCTGGCGATACACGTCGCTTTGCTGTAAACCGCATTTATTGTGTGGGTCGTAACTATGCTGATCATGCGCGTGAGATGGGTCATGACCCAGACCGTGAGCCGCCATTTTTCTTTATGAAGCCAGCCAATTCCATCATCACTGATGGTAAGGATATGGCCTATCCCAATTTATCAAACGATGTCCATCACGAAATTGAAATGGTTGTGGCCATTGGTAAGGGTGGCGCAAATATTGCTGCCGATAAAGCGCTCGATCACGTCTATGGTTATGGTGTTGGATTAGATATGACGCGTCGCGATCTTCAAGGTGAAGCTAAAAAGATGGGGCGTCCTTGGGATACCGGTAAGGCATTTGATCAATCTGCCCCATGCGGTGAAATTACCCCTGTTACAAAGTGTGGTCATCCTAGTGCTGGTGCGGTGAAGTTATTGGTGAATGGCGAAGTACGACAAGAGGGTGATCTTAATCAGTTGATTTGGAATGTGCCAGATACGATTGCTTACCTCTCTACTTTATTTACTTTGGAACCTGGTGATCTGATTTATTCAGGTACGCCTGCAGGCGTAGGCCCCGTAAAAAAGGGAGATGTTCTTGAAGGTAGCGTGCAGGGTTTGGTTAATTTAAAGACAAAGATCGTTTAATGATGATGAAACCTTTACTGAAAACGCTTGCACTAGCAATCGTATTGCCTGTCCTTTTAGCTGCCTGCGCTAGTTCTGAAAAAGCGAATCCGGAGAAAGCAAGCACTCCTACTCCAGTTGCAAGTTTGTATAGCAATGCAACGCCACTCGACTTGCGCTTGAGTGCTTGGCCTTATCCTTATCCGCTGAAAGAATTTAAAACCAGCTTGCAAGGTCAGCCCGCTAGCATGATGTATATGGATGTGCCTGCAGTGGGTAAACAGAAGGGCGCGGTATTGCTCTTTCACGGCAAGAACTTTTCGAGTGATTACTGGGCATCAACCATTGCCGGCTTAACTCAAGCAGGCTATCGTGTGATTGCGCCAGACCAGATTGGTTTTGGTAAGTCCTCCAAACCAGATGTAGCCTATCACTTTGATGACTTAGCGGCCAATACACAGGCATTGCTAAAGTCGCTGAAAATTAATCAAGTCTCTGTGATTGCGAACTCCATGGGCGGTATGGTGGGCATTCGATTCGCACGCCTTTATCCAAAGACGGTGCAAAAGCTTGTACTGGAAAATCCATTGGGTCTTGAGGACTACAGTAAAGATGTTCCCCCACAGCAAAACGATACATTGCTAAAACTAGAAATGGCGCAGACGGAAACAAGTTACCGTAATTTTCTAAAGAGCTATTTTCCAAATTGGCAGCCAGCATACGAGCAATTTGTAGAAATTTATGTGCGCATACAAAAAGGGCCAGACTATCCAGCCTACGCTAGAACCTCTGTTCTCACTTATCAAATGATTGCTGAAAAGCCAGTAGTCAATGACTTGCCGCAATTAAAGATGCCAGTCCTATTGGTGATCGGACAAAAAGACCGCACGGTATTTGGTCGTCGTTTTGCACCGCCAGAGGCTGTGAAATCCCTGGGGAACTTTCCGGAGTTAGGTCGTAAGGCTCAGGCTGCTATTCCGAATGCCAAGCTAGTGCCAATAGACAACGTGGGGCATGTTCCTCATGTGGAAGTGCCAGAGCTCTTTATGAAAACAGTGCTTGAGTTTTTAAACGCTAAAAACTAATTACTTGCCTGTCCATTTAGGCGGGCGACCCTCGAGGAAGGCATTTACGCCTTCCCGAAAATCCTGGCTGTTATAAGTCTCGCGCATCAGGTCAGTGCACTCGGGAAGATTGTTACGCAGTAGGCGAGCAATACTCAATTTGCTTGCTTTTTGGGTGATGGGTGCTAGCACTGCCATTTTGTTAGCTAAAGCATCAGCAGCTTCAGTAATCTCAGCAGCATCTACAGTTTGATAGAGAAAGCCAGACTCTAGTAATTGTGGTGCTTTGATAAGCTCGGCGGTGAGCAACATTTTTTTGACCATCGGAATACCCAGATGAGCGCAGATCCAAGCAAGATTGCCTGGGGAGAGGCAATTTCCTAAAGTCTTTGCAACAGGGATGCCAAAGCGAGCATCTGGCGTAGAGATGCGAAAATCGCAAGCAGTAGCCATGAGTAATCCGCTGCCAACTGCTAAACCTTCAATGACAGCAATTGTTGGCATGGGGAGTTCTTGTAGTGATGCAAAGATGCGATCCACATCGACCTCATACGCCTCATCTTTTTTCAGGCTGATAAATTGCTCGATATCACTACCAGAGACAAATGCTTTATCACCAGCACCGCGAAAAATCACCACTCGAATTTCTGGATTTTTTGCCAAACCATCACAAATTGTTTTGAGCTCCTCATACATGGGCCAGGTCATGGCGTTGCGCGCCGCAGGATTATTGAAAGTAATCCGTGCGATGTAACCATCGATTATCAGATCTAAGCAGGGGGGTGTAGATAGGGTACTCATGGGGACATTCTAAACAAAGACCTTCTATAAACCCTGTAATTACCCAGTTTGCTTATGGAAATTGCCGCCTGCGCTAGAATTCCTCTATGTATATGTTCCTTCCTTTTCTGACAGCATTTATCGGACTGATCCTAGTCTGGTTTGAGAAGCGTCTTGCAGGTTTAGCCATGCTGGCCATAACGGTGGCAATCTTGATGGTGTGGTTCCATTTCCACGCTAATAGTCATTTGAATATTAGCCTGTGAGTAGGCATTCTTTTCCCTCTCTAGCCGCCATAGGCAACCAATTAGCGCTATTGGCTATTGTTGGAATGCTTTCTTATGCTTTTGTAGATCAGCTTTATTTTGGCGAGCTCCCATGTCCATTATGTTTGATGCAAAGAATTGGCTTTGCCATTATTGGATTTGCACTCGTCTTGAATATTCGCTGTGGTGCGCACTCTGCCCATTATGGTTGGGGCATTATTGGCGGCTTAATAGGAATGACGGTTTCTTTGCGTCAAGTCTTTTTGCATATTGCACCGGGTGATAAAGGATATGGCACTACCTTTTTAGAACTGCATTTTTATACTTGGGCTTTTGTAGCTTTCCTTGCTTTGTTGGCGGGGCAGGCCATTTTATTAATGCTGCCTAACCGAGATGTGCGTTCCCGTTCTGGCTTTGCAAATGTGATCGTGATACTTTTCATCTTCTTAGTCTTTGCCAACTTGGTTTCAACATTGCTGGAGTGTGGCGCTGGTCCATGTCCAGACGATCCTGTTGCCTATAAGGGTTGGATTTGGTTGCGCAGCTATTTTGGTTTTTAGTACCGCTACTTACCTAGAGCTCATTAATACATGAAGCGTTTATGTAGAGTGGCTAAGGGCCTCATCATTGGTCTCGTCTTCTTAGGTGGATTAAGTCCCCAAGTACAAGCGAATGATCAATGGCCTAAGCAGGCTATTCGGATAGTAGTGCCCTTTACTCCTGGCGGTGCGCCTGATGTTTTAGCTCGGGTTCTTGCTCAGCATTGGCAAAAAAATTTGGGTGTTCCTGTGCTGGTAGAGAATCGCCCTGGTAGCGGAGGTAACATTGGCGCCGATATTGTTGCCAAGAGTGCGCCCGATGGTTATACGCTGCTGATTGGTACCGTAGGGATACATGCGATTAATGGCGCTTTATATGACAAGATGTCTTTTGATCCAGTGAAGGACTTCACCCCCATTAGTTTTTTGGCGAGCACGCCAAATGTATTGGTTGTGAATAAGCAATTGGGGGTTGCCAATTTGCATGAACTGATTGATCTAGCTAAAGCTAAGCCGAATCAACTGACTTTTGGTTCTTCCGGGATTGGCACCTCATTACATATGTCGGGAGAACTCTTTAAAGAAATGACAGGCGTACAGATAAGGCATATTCCTTACAAGGGGCGCGCGCAATCTCTGCCTGATTTATTAAGCGGACGCATTTCAATGCTCTTTGATAATCTCTCTTCATCGCTACCCTTGATCAAGGCAGGAGAGGTGCAGGCTTTGGGTGTAACCACCCTAAAGCGCTCACCCGCAGCCCCAGAGATTCCGACCTTAGCGGAGCAGGGTTTGACAGGATTTGAGGCAACTTCTTGGTTTTCTTTAATGGCTCCGGCTAATTTACCGCCAAGTATTCAGATGCGCCTCAATCAGTTAAGCAAAGAGGCTTTAAATAACCCTGAGGTTAAGAACACGCTATTGGCTGGCGGTCTAGAGCCGGCCCCAGGTAGCCCACAAAGCCTCTCAAGATTGATAGCTGTAGAAGCAAATAAGTGTGGTAGAGTAATTGTGAAATCAGGCGCAAAATTAGAGT
>CAILON010000365.1 GCA_903835865.1 uncultured beta proteobacterium | reverse complement strand
TGGCAGGCACTGCCAGCGTATTGGTAGCCGCCAGTTTTTCTTTGGCATTGTTGTCTAAGATGGTAAACAACATGGTGAGTTTGTCGGTGGGCATCTTATTAGCCACCGCCTTACTCCATTCTTTGCCAGAGGCATTTAGCATGGAGGGTGCGAGCCCCCAGCTGCTATTTGCCACACTACTAGCTGGTCTATTGGGATTTTTCTTGCTTGAGAAAATTGCCCTCCTTCGTCACGATCATCATCACGAAGGAGATGGTCATCAGCATCATCATGGGCATGATGCAGAGAATGCTGGGCGTAGTGGTTGGATGATTTTGGTAGGTGATGGTATTCATAATTTTGTAGATGGTATTTTGATTGCTGCCGCTTTTATGGCTGACTATCAAGTGGGTATCTTTACTGCGATTGCCATCATTGCCCATGAGATTCCACAAGAGATTGGTGATTTTATTGTCTTGCTCAACGCCGGCTTCACAAGAGCTCGTGCTCTGCTCTATAACTTTATTTGTGGCTTATCAGCAGTATTAGGAGGCGTGTTGGCTTACTTCTTCCTGGAGAAGGCGCATGCAGCAATGCCTTATCTATTAGTCATTGCCGCAAGTAGTTTTATTTATATTGCAGTGAGTGATCTTATTCCGCAAATGCATCGTCGCCCACACTGGGCAGAATCTTTGCGTCAAACGGTCTTGATTGCCTGCGGTGTAGGATTTGTCATCCTACTATCTTTGCTGCACTAAATGCAGTAATTACTTTTACAGCTCTACTGGTCTATCAGGATTGGAGCACCACTCGCTCCAACTGCCAACATAAAGACGTGAGCCTTTAAGTCCGGCGGTTTCCATTGCCAAAAGATTATGACAAGCAGAAACACCCGAACCACAGGAGTGAATCACTTCAGACGCTTTGATGGGGCCTAGCAATTCTAGAAACTCTTTATAGAGTTGCTCAGGCGTTTTGAAGGCTGTGGATGACAAATTGTCTTTGAAGAAGTGATTGATTGCGCCGGGGATATGACCGCCGATGGGATCTAACGTTTCATTTTCACCATGGAAGCGATCATTGGATCTCGCATCGATCACAATATTTTTCTTAGAAGAGACATTGCTCACTACTTCATCTACTAGTACAAGACCAAAATACGGCATGGGTGATAGTGGGTGTGGGGTAGGAGTCGGCTTGCGAGGAACGGTGCCCATTGGACCATTCCAGGCATCTAAACCACCATCGAGAACGCGAACATTGGCATGTCCGGTAGCTTTGAGCATCCACCATAAACGACTGGCATACACCGAGCCTTGCTTGTCATAGGCAACCACCAAGGTGTTGGGATTTATACCAAGGCGTGTTTTAGTTTGTGCCCATGCTTCTGGGCTTGGTAGAGGGTGGCGACCGTTGTTGCCAGTTTTAGGGCCAGATAAATCTTGATCAAGATCTACATAAATGGCGCCTAGCATGTGGCTTTCTTCGTAGGCTTTTCTGCCGGCTTCTGGGTTGACTAAATCAAAACGGCAATCACACAGCAACACATTCTCACCACTATTGATGATTTCTTCTAACTGGTTTGCGGTAATTAGAGGAGTCATAAAGCTTCCTAGGTGGGTTGGGTAATGCCTTAATTATGCGCCTTGAAAGTTCATGACGCGGCGATACCATTCATGAAAATGTTGCATCCCGTCTTCCATTGGGCTTTGATATGGACCAATCTCATTAACGCCACGCGCTAGTAGTGCAGCGCGACCAGCATCCATACGCTCCGCAATCTCGTCATCCTCTATGCAGGTTTCCATATAGGCAGCACGCTCAGCCTGAACAAATTCGCGCTCAAATAGGGCAATTTCTTCTGGGTAATAAAACTCAACAATGTTGCGGGTTTTATTAGGGCCCAGTGGATGCAAAGTAGAGATGCAAAGTACGCCGGGATACCACTCCACCATGACATTGGGGTAGTAGGTTAACCAGATAGCACCATGTTTTGGGGTCTTGCCTTCATAGTGGCGCAGGACTGCTTCATGCCATTTACGATAAGTAGCAGAACCAGGCGTTTCAAGATTTTTATGGACACCCACAGTTTGCACACTGTGCCAATCGCCAAACTCCCAATGTAAATCTTCGCAAGAAACAAATTTACCTAGACCGGGATGAAAAGGAACGACGTGATAGTCCTCGAGATAAACCTCGATGAAAGTTTTCCAGTTGTAATTGCAGTCATGAACTTCTACATGGTCAAGCATGTATCCATCAAACTTCAAATCTTCTGCCACTCCCAGATTCGCCAAATCAGTGCGAACATCGCGTGGACCCTCAAATAAAAGTCCCTGCCAGTTTTGCAAAGGAGATTTACCTAAATTTAGGCAAGGCTTGTCTTCGAAGTGAGGGGCGCCTAATAAGTTGCCTCCTAAGTCATAGGTCCAGCGATGCAGTGGACACACAATATTTTCAGCTGTACCGCGACCATTGAGCATGAGTGCTTGGCGATGGCGACAGACATTAGAGAGCAGTTCAATACCCTGAGCGTTACGAACCAATAAGCGACCTTCATTTTCCGAGGTCAATGTTTGGTAAGAGCCAATCTCTGG
>CAILON010000364.1 GCA_903835865.1 uncultured beta proteobacterium | reverse complement strand
TTTTGCTTCTGCGTTTCTTAACAGCTGCAGCTAGACGCTCAAGTACTTTTACTGAATCATCCCAGTTGATGCAGGCATCCGTAATACTCTTGCCGTATTCTAAATTGGCTGGATCATCTTTTCCTGGAGTGAATTTTTGCGCACCATCATTGAGGTGACTTTCAATCATGACGCCAAAAATTTGATTTGATCCAGATTCGATTTGTGCAGCAATATCATCAGCAACAATGATTTGACGTTCATGCTTTTTGCTTGAGTTTGCATGTGACAAGTCAACCATCAAACTCCCTGGAAGCTTGGCAGCTTCTAGCTCAGAGCAGGCTGCTTGAACAAATTGCGCTTCATAGTTAGGCTCTTTTCCGCCTCGCAAAATAACATGACAATCTTTATTGCCTTTGGTCTCCACAACCGATACTTGACCATTCTTGTGAATAGAAAGGAAGTGGTGTGGGCGAGCAGCTGCTTGGATTGCATCGGTAGCAATTTTGATATTGCCATCAGTGCCATTCTTAAATCCAATCGGCGCAGAAAGGCCGGATGCGAGTTCACGATGGACTTGACTCTCAGTGGTGCGAGCACCAATCGCACCCCAAGAAATAAGATCGGCGATATATTGCGGAGAAATCACATCTAAGAATTCGCTACCCGCTGGCATACCAAGGCGGTTAATTTCCATGAGTACTTGGCGAGCAAGACGCAGGCCTTCTTCAATGCGATAGCTCTCATCTAAGTAAGGGTCGTTGATTAAGCCCTTCCACCCAACAGTCGTGCGTGGCTTTTCAAAATACACGCGCATCACAATTTCTAATTCACCGGCAAAACGCTTGCGCTCAGCCAAAAGACGCTGACAGTATTCCAACGCTGCTCTAGGATCATGAATAGAGCATGGCCCAATGATGACTAACAGACGATCATCTTTACCGTGAATAATGTCACGAATTTTTTTACGAGTTTTGCTGATTAGCGCTTCAGTAGGCGTTCCCGAGATCGGGAAAAAGCGAATCAAATGCTCTGGCGGAGGCAGAACAGTAATATTGTGAATGCGTTGATCGTCGGTATCCGACGTTTTATCAACGACGGAGTACCAATTAGCGGGATTAGTATTTTGTTGGCTCATACGGCTATTTTAAGCCGTAATTAGCCAATATCAGGCAGTGCCACCGACAGTGAGGCTATCAATCCGTAAAGTAGGCTGTCCAACCCCCACTGGAACGCTTTGCCCCTCTTTTCCACAAACCCCGACGCCGCTATCTAATTTAAGGTCATTGCCAATCATGGAGACCTGCTTGAGGGATTCGGGGCCACTTCCAATAATGGTCGCCCCTTTGACGGGATATTGGATTTTTCCGTTCTCTACCCAATAAGCTTCAGAGGCTGAAAACACAAATTTTCCACTAGTAATGTCTACTTGCCCACCGCCGAAGTTGACCGCATACAGGCCACGTTTAATACTGGCAACAATCTCTTTGGGATCATCTTTGCCAGCCAGCATATAAGTATTCGTCATGCGTGGCATGGGCAATGAAGCAAAGCTTTCACGACGACCGTTACCGGTGAGCGGCATTTTCATGAGTCGGGCATTGAGGCTATCTTGAATGTAGCCCTTCAAAATACCATCTTCAATTAAGGTGGTGCATTGAGTTGGCGTGCCTTCGTCATCAATGTTGAGAGAACCTCTTCGTCCAGACAGGGTGCCATCATCTACAACTGTGACACCTTTAGCAGCAACGCGTTGACCGATGCATCCTGCAAATGCTGAAGAGCCTTTGCGGTTAAAGTCACCCTCTAGCCCATGACCCACTGCTTCATGCAAAAGTACACCTGGCCATCCCGGACCCATTACTACTGTCATTGGGCCAGCAGGTGCTGGGCGTGACTCTAGGTTTACTAAGGCACCATCCACTGCTTCATCTACATAGCGATTAATCAGTGCCGCATCAAAATATTGATAGTCATGCCGTGCGCCACCGCCGGATGATCCAGATTCGCGACGACCATTTTGCTCGGCAATGACGTGTACTGAAACTCGAACTAGTGGGCGAATGTCTGCTGCAAGCAAGCCATCTGCACGTACCACCAAGACCACATCAAATTCACCAGCAAGACTTGCCATTACCTGAATGATGCGAGGATCTCGCGCTTTTGCACGTTTCTCAATGCTTTCTAGTAATGCAATCTTTTCTTTTGGTTGCAGTGAGTTCAGGGGGTTAATGTCGGAATACAGCTTGTTGGAGACTGGGTTAAAGAGTTTGCTTGCAACTGCTTGCTTGCCACCCTGGGGCCCAATGACACGCGTTGCTTTAGCGGCTTTACTAAGGGCTTCCAGATTAATCTCATCAGAATAAGCAAAAGCAGTTTTATCGCCATAAATTGCTCGCACACCAACACCCTGATCAATATTGAAGCTACCGGATTTCACAATCCCTTCTTCAAGACTCCAGCTCTCGCTGCGAGTGTGTTGAAAGTAAAGATCAGCGTCATCTAAGCGGTGCGTAAACATGTCACCAAAAGTGCGATGAAGATCTTGCTCTGTAAGGCCGGTCGGCTCAAGCAAAATCGATTTGGCTACTTTGAGGAGATCTGCTTGCTTTTTAGCTTTAGTCCAATTGCTGGGAAACAGTGCTTCTGGTGCATTCATTGAGTGTGAAGATCTTTCGTGGGTTTACAGCTTACGATGTACAAGGGCAGGTAACTTAGAGCGTACATCGTTTAATTTATCTTTGCACAAAACCCCAGAAATAAAGCCCTCACCATCAGGAAGGTCAGCAAGAACCTCACCCCAAGGGTCAATCAGCATGCTATGCCCCCAAGTGCGGCGTTGATTGAGGTGGATTCCGCCCTGTGCAGAAGCCAAGACGTAGCATTGATTTTCAATCGCGCGAGCACGAAGGAGAATCTCCCAATGGTCTTTGCCAGTGGTATATGTGAAAGCAGCTGGAATCACATGGCAATCAACTTGACCAAGGGCGCGGTAGAGTTCTGGGAAGCGCAAGTCATAACAAATGCTCAGGCCAAAAATCCACTCTTGACCATCAATATTCATTTTTAATAGACCGGGCTCATTACCAGCCTCAATCGTTTCAGATTCTTGGTAGCGTTCAGTTTCTGTCTGAAAACCAAATAAATGAATTTTGTCGTAACGTCCAATATTCTTACCTTGAGGGTCAAAGACCAGGGTGGTGTTGAGTACTTTTTGAGGGTCACTTGCCTTCAGTGGAATCGTGCCAGCAATTAAATGGATATTATTTTCTTTGGCGATGGCTGAGAGGCGCTCTTGAATGGGGCCATTACGATAACTTTCACGCGCCTCTACTTTGTCGGTATCTTTCAAGCCCATTAAGCAAAAGTATTCTGGGAGTACGGCAAGTTGAGCGCCTGCTTTAGCGGCTGCAGAAATCAATCTGCTAGCGGTTTCCAGATTTTCCAATACTTTTGGTGTCGACACCATTTGGATAGAGGCAATCTTGAGCTCTGCTAAATGATTATTTGTACTCATGAGGGTGCAAATGGATTGCTTGGAGAATTGGAAGGATTATTAGGGGCTGGCTTATCTTGTTCCTTCAGCAGATCTTTGCTACGAATCGTGTCTAGCGTTTTGGAATCAATGGGCTGGCCCTTTTGATCAAGGGGGATGATCTCGGGATCTGTCCAGGAGCCCTGTATTAAGTAGTCTGACTGCAGATTGCGATTGATTTGACTAGTAATTAAGTACTGACCCAAAAGCGCGCCCAATCCAACAATGGGATTAATTGCAAATGCAGCTAGCGAGCCAGCGGTAGCATCAATCGTAGGGAAGACCGTAACGCGCAGATCTTGAGTCTGTTTGGCAAGATTAATTTGACCATGCATGGCTACGCGAGCTTGATCAAGCTCCATTGAAAATTCCTTCGTTTGGGCAATCCCATTATTGATATCAAATCCACCATTGATTGAATTAAAGGGCGTTCCTTTGCTGACAATGCCACCCAGACTGCTTTGTAAATCTAGGGTAGCAAATTTAAATAGGCTCTGTAAACTCAGTACGTCTAAGATTTGGGCACCACTGGTATCAACTTCAAGCAAGCGACCCTTAGTAAGACTTAGGTTGGCTTTCCCTTTAAGGGTTTCATATTGGGGTTTAAAAGGAGAGCCATCCCATTCAACATTGGCGACGACCTGTCCTTGGCCGCCTTCTATCGACTTTTGTGGACTCCAGTGAGCAATTAGCTGACCAGCATCTTTGACGTTGCTGTTGACTTTGATTTGCGTATGATCAGCTTGGTTTTGCGCAGCCCCAGTCCATTGGCCAGATAGATTGGTGGAGGCTTGTAGATTATTAGTTTGAATAGAATCTAACTTCAATACATTGTTGCTTGAATTGACTTTGATTTTGACTTGTCCTAGCTGCGCCTTAGACCACGACAAATCCTCGATCGTTAAATCTAAGCTTGGAATATCACTTGGCTCAAGAATTTTTTTATTGGAAGCGGTGCTAGTAGGGGTCTTCAGTAAGTCGTTAGCGGGACTTTCTAGAATCCGAAGTCGACTCAGTGAGCCACTAATCAAGCCATTAGGATTATTTTGATTTGCTTCTTGGAATTGAATTTGCCCTGCAGCTTGCTGTGAGAGAAGACGTATTTGCCAAATGCCATTCTTTTGACTGCTGATAACGCCAACATCATTCCAACTGTGTTCAAAAGCAGTGAGTTTTTTAATCTGGGCCGTAACTTGTGAATTGCCACTACTAGAGAGATGCGCATCTTGAGTAGAGGCGTTTTTATATTGGCCGTCCAAAAAATCATGCCATACATCAAAGTTCAACTCGTTGGTCAATAGGTTGAGGCTAAAGCCTTGTTGCGGAAGGTTGGCTGGACCGCCCACACCTAAAGCAGCTCGAAATTCGTTATCGGATCCAAGCGTCCCTTGGAAAGAATAAAGATCACCAATTTTTCCAGTCCAGCTAATGTTGCTTGGAGTGGTTTTATTGGCCTGAGTATTCTTCAGGGTGATTTGCCCATTCATGGGAAGGCCAACTGGTTTGGAGGCTGGGTAAGGGGCGGCACTGCCAAAGTCTCGCAAATCAAATTTCAAATTTGTTTCACCACCGGCTTTAGAAAAATTGATGGTGCCATCATATTTCGCCGATCCACTGAGGGCCTTTGTCAGTGCGCGCACTTGAGTGTTCGCATCATTTGCAAAATAATTCTTAATAAATTTTGCTTGGATATCACCGATGATGCTGTAGTTCTGAGCCCCTGGAGTCGAGGGGGCTGTGGCAATCTTTAAAGATCCCCCTAAAAAGTTAGCAGTGACATCATCAAATTCTGGATTGGTGTCGGTAATGCGAATTTTCCCCTTCAGGTTTTCAAAGGGCGGTATCTCTCCCCACTGAACCCTATTGCCTGGAAGGGCGATTTTGATATCAACACTCGTATCAGCGCTGCCTGAGAGCGGAATTTTTAAGCCAAGATCAAGGCTGGCATTGCCGGAGACATGCAAATTCTTTTCTAAGTTGGCTTGTTTTTTGCCTACCGGTGAGGCGAATACATAATCGAGCATTTGAGGTGTCTCACCCTGTACGTTACCGTTGACGCTCAGCACCAATTGCTTTGCGCTGACGCTCGGGATTTCTGCGTGGAATTTGCTAAGGGCCACTTGTTTAAAGTTGCCTTGAGCAATGTCTACCGTAAACAATTCATTTTTCATTGCGATGACACCATTGACATTGGTGAACGCTGACCATACACCCTGATTTGTTGGCAGGGTTGGCACTGGGCTATACGTCACCCCAGTCACTGGGAGATTGATAGTGAACTCCCCTTCAGTGCCTTTGGGATAAGGGATTTTTTTAGGATCACCTTTAATGTGGAGCTTGCCGTTTTCGATGCTTCCTGCGCTAAAGGCTTTACTTAAATATTGAGCGGTATCTCTATCCATATCTACTGGCAGATAGCGGTAGGCAGTAGCGAGTTTGGCTGTAGGAAAACTCATATCTAAAGATAAGAGGTCTGCTTGTCCGCGAGATCCAAGTACGTAATTGATGTCGAGATTGGTGCTTATTTCAGAATTGCTTAGGGAGAGATCTTTAGCGCTGACAACCCAGTTCCCTTTAGTTTTTGCCCAAGTAATTTGCCCTTTTGCTTGATCTAGCTGAATTTTGGGGTCTGTTAGTAGATCCTTGATATCTAAGCCAAGATTATTGGAATTTACGCTAAAGCTCCCCTGATTTTGAGTGCCGGTCAAAAACCCAGAGAGATTAGAAACTGAAGGCATAGTCTTATCAATGCCCTTAAAGCTGAGATTAATCAGTTTGGCGCTGACATTGAAATCTAATTTATTGGATTTAAACCAGCCACCCGGAATATTGAGAGCAGCCAGTGGAGATTTACTCTCGGACCAAATAATGTCTAAGTTTTGTAATTCGCCATCAGCATGTGAGTCTTTAATCCAGCGCTGTACTTTTTTAGAGAGCGGTAGATTCAGTGCAAACAAGGCAACATCCTCCACCTGAATTTTGGGTGAGGAAAAACCAAACTCTTTAATTTCGCCATCGGGACCAGGTGGGCGCCAACTGAAAGTCATAGGACTTAAAATCTCTAAAGGGGCATTTTTCGAAACATCAATGTCACGCCACGCAAAGGTTTTGGTGGTAATAGAAATCATCCCATCAATCGTTTCTTGAGAAAGATTGGTTTCTAATCTTCCCAATGCGATTGCATTTTCATCCTTGGATAATTGCACGATAAGCTTATCTGCAGCCAAATAGATCTCGCCCCCATCAGGCTTGCTGTTATCAATGTTGAGTTTCCCTTTGGAGCTAACGATGCCCTCTAAGGTATTGGGGCGAAGCTTGAATTCTTTAGCAATCTGGGTAAGGTTAATATCGGTCATATCCCATTCAATCGCACCAATCCAGTGATGCCAATTGCCCGCTTGCCCAGTAAGTCGGTGAGCAAAATTAACTTTGATTTCTATGGGACCTTGGGTCCATGGTGTAGTCGCTGTCAGGGCGCCTTTGTGTCTACGGATACCATTGCTAAGAGAGAGACTTTGAATATCAATGGTACTTAATGGCTTTTGGCTTTTTTGATCGTCCCAAAATAATTTGACGTCATTGATGTTGATATCGTTTTGTGCAAAGAGCCAATTTTCAGCAGTGTAATCGTCGGTCTTGCCATGAACCGGCAGACCTGCAAACGTGATTTGGCCTTTGCTATCACGTCGAACATAAATTTGCGCGCCTTGAAAATTCAACTCATGAAAATACGGTGCCAAATGGTAAAAGGAATTCCAGCTAAGTTCACCATTAATTTTCTGAATGAACAATAAAGGCTTGGATTTATC
>CAILON010000363.1 GCA_903835865.1 uncultured beta proteobacterium | reverse complement strand
GATTGCTATTGCAGCAACCCAGTGGACGAGTTTGCGGTGACGGAATTTCATAGTTGAGTAAGTTTATCTCAGTTAATGCGGTTTCCCTCAAAAGAAAAGGGGATCCTATTGGATCCCCTTTAAAGAGCTGAAAAAGCTCAAATTACATCGTTGCAGAGCGCTCGATCAACTTGCGACGCATTGGGCGCAAGACGAACCAAGCCAGAATTGCAGCTGCACCGTTCAAGATACTAGCAACCCAAAATACCGCTTCCCACCCACCGGTTGCAGCTGCCAATACGCTTGAGAGTGGTACCAACAATGAAGCGGTACCTTTCGCTGTGTAGAGGAGGCCTGCATTACCAGCAGCGTAGGTTGATCCGAATGTATCTGCATTGGTTGATGGAAACAAACTATAGATCTCACCCCAAGCAAAGAATACGAGGCCCGTCAACAGAACAAACATCACCGGATCTTGACCGAAGTAGTACAGACCAAGAATGCCCAAGCACTCAAAAGTAAAGCATAAGGTCATGGTTTGCTCGCGGCCAATCTTGTCAGATACCCAACCAAAAAATGGACGAGTCAAACCGTTCAATACGCGGTCAATTGTTAAAGCGAAGGTTAAAGCAGGTAATGCTAATCCCATCAAGCTTACGGTTACACCAGCAATCTTGAAGTCCTTAGCAATTGGGGCTAATTGCGCTGTAGCCATTAAGCCACCAGCCGCAACCATTACGAACATCAGATACATGATCCAGAACACAGGTTGCTTAACCATCTCCATTGGACGGAAGTCTTTGCGTGTTTGAGAAACGCTGGCCTTAACAGTCGTAATTGCACTCTTGATTGGCTTAGATAAGAGCAAGCTGAGTATCACAACAATTACACCCTGGCCGATACCAAAGAACCAGAAAGCCTCTTGATAACCTTGCTTAGCAATCATGTTTGCAATGGGAATCACTGTCAACGCAGAACCCGCTCCAAAACCAGCAGCTGTCATACCGGCAGCCAAGCCACGACGATCCGGGAACCATTTGAGTGCGTTACCTACACAAGTACCGTAAACAGCGCCAGCGCCAACACCACTAATAGCAGCTGCTGTATAGAGCATCGTTAAAGTAGTTGCCTGGGAATTCATCATCCAGCCCAGACCGCACAAAAGTCCGCCAAAGAAAACCACTGGACGAGGGCCAAACTTATCTACTAAATAACCTTCGATTGGAACGAGCCAAGTTTCAGTTAATACGAAAATCGTGAACGCAACCTGAATTGCTGAACGCCCCCAGCCAAATTTTTCATCAATTGGGTTTACAAATAAAGTCCAGCCGTATTGCAAATTGGCAATCATTGACATACAAATAATGCCGATAAATAATTGAAACCATCTACCACCCAAAGGCTTAATTTCTACTGCGTTACTCATTTCATCTCCAAACTTTTTATCTTTATGCCTGCAATCAGGAATGCTTGTTATTACCAATTTAAAGTAACCCTCGATTATTCAAAAACAGAGGAATTTCTATCTTGATTTAGGTCAACAATTGAGAAATTGTCTTTGCGTTATTGGATGAATCTTGAGAGTGTGCTGGGCAATAAAAAAGGGGCTTACGCCCCTTTTT
>CAILON010000362.1 GCA_903835865.1 uncultured beta proteobacterium | reverse complement strand
TATTTCGCTTAAGACTTTCTAGACCAATTAGGCCGATCACAGAGTTAACCGCGTCATTGATGCTATTTAACTCAATACCTCCATGTGTACCTATAAAGATGGAGCGCAAGCTATGAATAATGCTGCCGATTCGTACGTTTTCAGCAATGGCCTTCTCTGCAAGAAGTACGGCTTTCTCGTGATCAAACGTCTTCTTCTTTAATTTAATTAGCAACAGCTCAAGATTAAGATTCATAGCTGTTAGGGGCTGAGTTAGCTCATGCGCTATAGAGGCCGCCAGGGCTCCGCTGGATAATGTTTTATTTGCTTTTAATAGGGAGCTAATGAGAATCTTATTTTCAGTCGAAAATTCTAATGCCTCCTTATTGGATTGCTCCATTGCAAACTCTTTATCAGCTATTGATCGACTCAAGAGTTCTTTTTGATTTTGACGAATGAGGGAATTTTTTCTCTCCTCCTCTGTGACATCAACCATAACGTCAATAATTAGCCCATCCGTTAGCACCCTGCTAATGCGAATGATTTTACTTTTACCCTTTATGTCGTGGATTTCTGTTTGGAAATCTGTGCAGCCATTGGTAATGTCTAAGCATGGAATGGCGCTCTTTTTAAAAAGAAATAACCAGTCATTTATTGTCGGAAGGGATTTTTCATTAAATCCAAAGATATCTCTAAAGTACTGATTTATAAAATTCGTCTTATGGTCAGATCTAGAGAAGCAAATGATCGATATTGGCTGAGAATTTAAAATTTGCTGGAAATCCTGTTGTAAGGATCTATCATTTTCAATAAATAATTTAAGGATCTGATTAAGCTGCAGCAAAAATATAATGCAATAAATAAATATAAATGGGAATGCTTTGAAGTCGAGTCGCGAAATAGCATTGCTGTACTGGAAATAAGTATCCTGTTGAAAATGCAAGATTAAGAATAAATTTCTTGAACAAGCGTAAATGAGTTGAAATACACACAAGAAAAATAGTACTTTTGCAAGGCCATTTTTTGCATATAGAGAATAGGCCTCTATGACAAGCCAGATTGATAGAGTGACCGCAAACAAACATACGGTGATGAATTGTGCGTAATTATTTGGGTTGAATTTGTATAAAAATTCAACCATGACTTCAGACATCAGAAGTCCCAGAGACAAAAAGGCCAGCGCTTTAATCGGGCTTATATATGCCAAGTTGTCCCGCTTTATCGCACCATATGAGTATTGCTTATTCATAAATCGTTCAGATTCAAGTTTTGGAATGCGCTAGAATTTTTAGCCGCAATCAGCCACCGAGACTTACAAGTCGAGTCAACTGCTTCGCATTTCTTGAGCCAGGGTTTGAGGGCCGACTCTACCGCAATCTGATGAAAAAGACTCTGCTGTTCCCTATTGAATGTGATCATTTTAGGTGCAGCTCCATTAGACTTCTGACAATCTAAGCCGTCTTTTGAGCAAGGCGATAGCGAATTTTCATAGGACTCTTTTGAATAAGTCCACATGCGATCTGACAAATCCTTAAAGTGATTTAATAAAAGCTGCTTTTGGCGATCATTTAATGCATTCCAAGTTCTGAGATTAATGACATATCCATTGATGCCATTGCCGAAATTCAAATTCATACGGTAGGGCAAGTATTTAAACCAACCCGCTGATTCAGCAGAGAGGTAGCTAGATACACCGCAATCAATTAAGCCGCCTTCCAATGCGTTAATTGTTTCTCCATATTCCATGTAGACAGGTTTAGTACCTAGGGCATTAAAAAGAAGCTTAATACTAGAGCCCTCTTTACCGCCAATTCTGATTTTTAAACCCTTCAAATCTGCTAAATTTTTGATTGGCTTAGTACAAAATAATTCTTGCGGTCCAAATGCCCAAGTGCCAAGGAGCTTTGCTTGAAAGTTCTTTTCAAGATTTTGATCTAAAAATGGTGATATTGCTTCAGTGAAGTTTCTAG